>NZ_CAXBLF010000017.1:0-57282 GCF_963976535.1 uncultured Algibacter sp.
TTTTTAGCTTGAGCTAAATCAAAAATCTTTACCATTTGCCAAATGGCAATTAAAATAAATACTAAAACTATAATTGTTAATAAAGCAGTCATTGGTATCGTTCGTCTTTATTTATATCTAATTAATAATGAAATTCTTCACTTTCTTTTCTAAAAGGATATCCTTTTACAAGCAATGGTGCTTTTGTTAAAGCTGTAAACACTACAAACATGAATAACCCAGCGAAAAGTAATACTGAACTTATTTCAGGAATTCCTATAAACCATCTGTCTCCTACAGTTGCTGGCATAATCATAACAAATATATCTATATAATGTCCAAACAATATTACTAAAGCTGCCATAACCACAAACCAAGGAATACGTTTGTAATCGGCATTCATTAATAATAAAAATGGAAACACAAAGTTCATAACTACCATGCCTAAGAAAGGCAATTTATAATCTCCAAAACGCGCTACAAAATAAGTTACCTCTTCTGGGATGTTTGAATACCAAATAAGCATGAATTGAGAAAACCATAGATATGCCCAGAAAATACTGAATGCGAACATATATTTAGCAACATCATGTAAATGGCTTTCGTTTACAAACTCCAAGTAATTTCTAGATTTTAAATAAATAATCATTAATGCAATAACCGTAATGCCACTTACAAACATACTTGCAAACACATACCATCCAAATAATGTAGAGAACCAGTGTGGGTCTACACTCATAATCCAATCCCAAGACATCATAGATTCTGTATAAATAAAGAATACTAAAAATCCTGCTGAAATACGAAAAGATTTTTTAAAGTTACTTTTATCTTCAGCTGTATCTTGTGCTATTGAAAACTTACGCGAAAAATGACGATATAAACTCCAGCCTGTAATAAATATTAAACCACGTATAATAAACCAAGGAAGATTTAAAAATGATGATTTTCCTGCTATCAACTTATCATGAGCAACAACTTCGGGATCCATCCAAACAAATAGATTATAATGACCAATGGTACCAGAAGCAACTGCAATAATTAATACTATTAAAGCACCTGGTAATAAGTATGCCGTAATACCTTCCATAACTCTAAATAGAACCGGAGACCATCCAGCTTGTGACGCGATTTGAATTGCATAAAAAGCTAAGACGCCTAAAGCAATCATCATAAAGAAAAATGCTGCAACGTAAAGTGCAGACCAAGGTCTATTCGCTATTTGATGCTGAACGTGTTCTGCATGCGCATCACCTTGATGTGCATCTTCACCTTGATTGTCTTCACCATGAGTTTCTTCTGCATGCGTATCGTGAGCATCTGCAACTACATGTGCTTCCTCAGCATGTCCGCTTCCATGGTTAGAAGCCTCTTCTGCAAGCATTGTTTTTACTTCATCTAAAGATTTATGAGATGTCATAAAACCATAACCAACACCTAATGCTCCTAAAATCATTAGAATGAAAGAAAATGTCTTTAATTTATTTGAAAATGTATACATATCTATAATAATCTTATCTATCTTAATTTTCTAAATCTGCTTTCAATTTTAATACATAAGAAACAACTTGCCAGCGTTCTTCCTCGTTCAATTGGTTGGCATGAGAACCCATGGCGTTTTTCCCATAATAAATAGTATGGTAAGTACTTCCTTCGTTTATAGCTCTACCTGCATCATCATAACTTGGTATCCCAAGAATTTTTTCACGTTTAACTAATTTCCCTTGCCCTTTTCCTTTATTACCATGACAAATACCACAATAAATATCATATAACTCTTTTCCTCGAGTTAAATCAACTTGAGTAGAATCTAATGGACTAGTTAAAGTCGCTTTTGCTAAGTCATAGCCAGCTGTAGAATTATCTATATCGAAAGGAATATATCCTCTAGGTATAGAACCCTCAACAGGTAATTGTGCTTCAACTCCATTAGCAAATGCATTAGATTCACTATAAGTTTCATAGCCTTCAGAGTTATACATGTCGGGCATGTATTGATAATTCGGTGACGTATCATTTTTGCACGATATCGTAACCAAAACGACTGTTATTACTAATATTTTAATCAAGCTTTTCATTTGTCAGCGTATATTGTCTTTTTTTGTCAAACCTGTCTGCCGACAGGCAGGTGTAATTCACAAAACGTTTTAATTTTTTATAAAACTAGAAATTAAATTTGTTTGTGCTCATTTCATCTGTATCATTAATGGGCATTATCAACTAAATTAATCTCAACTGCTCCTGTTTCTTGAAGCAAGTTTTCTAACTCACTTTCATTTCCATCAACCGTTATTTCCATTAAAAAATGATCATCAGTAGTTCTTGGGTCAGGGTTTTCAGCTTTTTTAAATGGCCACATCCTACTGCGCATATAAAAGGTCATGACCATTAAGTGTGCGGCAAAAAACACGGTCAGTTCAAACATAATAGGCACAAATGCTGGGCAATTTTCCAAATAACTAAAGCTTGGTTTTCCACCTATGTCTTGAGGCCAGTCATCTATCATCATATAATTCATCATCCAAATAGCTACAATCAACCCAATACAGCCATATATAAATGCTGTAATGGCAATTCGTGTTGGAGCTAATCCCATAGCTTTGTCTAGCCCATGAACCGGAAACGGTGTATAAATTTCTTCGATCTGATGTCCTTCTGCCTTAACCTTTTTAACTGCCGACATTAAAATATCATCATCCGTATAAATAGCGTGAATAACTTTTGAAGCTTCCATTGACTATATTTAGTTTATTAATTTTTTAGCTTGTCCAGACCAATCATCACGTTCTGCTCTTCCTGGGAAAGAACCAGTGATACTATCTAACAAATCATATTCTTTTTTAGTCATCTTACTTACCTGAACGAAAGTATAAATACCAATACTATTAAGCACTTCCTCCATTTTTGGGCCTATACCGTTTACCTTCTTTAAGTCATCAGCAGTTTGAGTAGCTGAATCAAAAGCACCAATGCTTCCTAGTAAGTTACTCACTTTTTCTGAATTATCTTTTTTTGAAGTTGTTTTAGCAACAGGTTTAGCAATGGTATCACCTGATGTTCTTGTATCAGCTCCTGTTCCTACCAAACTATTCCCTGCTTCTCGTATTTTTTTATAACGCTCTCCAGAAGATTTTAAAATTGTTTTAACCTCGGCTTGCGCAATTACTGGGAATGTTCTTGAATATAATAAGAATAAAACAAAGAAGAATCCTATAGTTCCAATAAACGTCCCTATGTCCACAAATGTTGGCTGGAACATAGTCCATGAAGATGGCAAGTAATCTCTATGTAACGAGGTTACAATAATTACGAAACGCTCAAACCACATTCCTATATTTACAACAATTGAGATAAAGAACGAGAACATAATACTGGTTCTTAATTTCTTGAACCACATAAATTGTGGAGAGAACACGTTACAAGTCATCATTGTCCAATATGCCCACCAATAAGGTCCGGTTGCTCTGTTTAAGAACGCGTATTGTTCATATTCTACACCAGAATACCATGCAATAAATAACTCAGTGATATATGCCACACCTACTATAGAACCTGTAATCATGATGACTATGTTCATTAATTCTATGTGCTGCACTGTAATATAATCTTCAAGGTTACATACTTTCCTCATAATGATAAGAAGCGTGTTTACCATAGCAAATCCTGAGAATACCGCACCCGCAACAAAATAAGGTGGGAATATTGTGGTATGCCAACCAGGAATAACCGATGTAGCAAAGTCCATAGATACAATAGTATGTACAGAAAGCACTAAGGGTGTTGCCAAACCAGCAAGTACCAAAGATACTTCTTCAAAACGTTGCCAATCTTTAGCACGCCCAGACCATCCAAAACTTAATAATGAATATATTTTCTTTTGAAAAGGCTTAATAGCTCTATCTCTAAGCATTGCAAAATCAGGAAGTAAACCTGTCCACCAGAATACCATTGAAACCGATAAATACGTGGAAATCGCGAATACATCCCAAAGCAATGGAGAGTTAAAATTAACCCACAAAGAACCGAATTGGTTTGGAATTGGTAATACCCAATAAGCCACCCATGGTCTTCCCATATGAATAACTGGAAAAAGCCCAGCTTGTATAACGGAAAAAATTGTCATGGCTTCTGCAGAACGGTTAATGGCCATTCTCCATTTTTGACGAAAGAGCAATAGTACCGCAGAAATTAGTGTTCCTGCATGACCAATACCAACCCACCACACAAAATTTGTAATGTCCCATGCCCATTGCACAGTTTTGTTTAACCCCCAAGTACCGATACCTGTTGATACTGTATAGATAATACACCCAATACCCCAAAGAAAAGCAACAAGTGCTATAGAAAAAACTATCCACCATTGCTTATTTGCTCTTCCTTCTACAGGTTTAGCCACATCCACAGTTACGTCGTGGTATGATTTTTCTCCTGTAATTAAAGGTTTTCTAATAGGTGCTTCGTAATGAGACGCCATAATTATATAATTGATTCTTTAATTAAATTTATGCTTCTGTTGTATTTCTCACTTTGGTTTGATACTGCACATTAGGCTTTGTACCAACACTTTCTAATAAGTGATACATACGATCATCTTTTAAAAGTTTTGCAACTTCACTTTTATTATTATTGATATCTCCAAACGTCATTGCTCCATTGCTACAAGCTGCAGAACAAGCTGTTTTGAATTCACCATCTTTAATTTCACGTCCATCACGCTTAGCGTCCAAAATGGTTTTTTGTGTCATTTGAATACACATAGAACATTTTTCCATCACACCACGAGAACGCACAACCACATCTGGATTTAGTACCATACGTCCTAAATCATCATTCATGTGATAGTCAAATTCACTGTTACTGTTATATCTAAACCAATTAAAACGGCGTACTTTATAAGGACAGTTATTTGCACAATATCTTGTACCAATACAACGGTTATATATCATTTGACTTTGACCTTGACGACCGTGCACAGGTGCGCCAACAGGACAAACCGTCTCGCAAGGTGCATGATTACAATGCTGACACATGACTGGTTGGAATGACACTTGAGGATTCTCTGAAGCGATTTCCATTTCAGTAAACTCACTTAACACGCTGCCCAATCCAGAAAAATTTTCTTTCTTTTCATTATCCCCAATAAATGATTCCTCAGAAGAATAATACCTATCAATTCTCAACCAGTGCATATCACGGCTACGTCTTACTTCTTCCTTACCAACAACAGGTACATTGTTTTCTGAATGACAAGCTATAACACACGCTCCACATCCTGTACAAGCATTTAAATCGATTGACAAGTTAAAGTGATGCCCAATAGAACGATCAAACTCATCCCACAAATCAACATCTGGCGATGTTACTGGAGTTTCGACATGATTTAAAGACACTTTAGGAACTTTATTCCATCCGTGTTCATGATCTTCTCTATCGTAAGTATTGAATATCTCTAAAGTGGTTTCTTTGATAATATCACCACGTCCCATTAAAGTATTTTGCAACTGCCCACAGGCAAATTCATGCTCTCCAGCAGCAGGCTCAATGGTTACATTTTGAACGTTATTAAAATTTTGGTATAATGAATATCCATTAACACCAGTTTGCATCTCTTCTTTTAAACCTGTAGTTCTACCATATCCTAAAGCTAATCCAACAGATCCTTTGGCTTGTCCGGGTTGAATAATTACAGGGACTTTAATAGTGACTCCATTTACCGTAGCATTAACATAACTACCATTTAATGCACCGTTAGCAACATGCTTATTCATTAAACCTAGTGCATCAGCATCCGCTTTTGAAATGGTTAAATAGTTGTCCCAAGATGCTCTTGTAATTGGATCTGGAAACTCTTGTAACCATGGGTTATTGGCTTGTTGACCATCACCCATACCTGTTTTAGTATATAATGTTAATTCTAAACCTTCTGATTTTGCAGAAGCCGCTAAAGAACGTGCTGCATTTCCAAAAGGTGTGGCCTTTTCTTCTTCAACTACTTCGCCTGTATCTTCAACCTCAGTCGCAATAGTTCCAACAAAAACACCATCATGTAAAGCTTTATTGAACGAACTTGCTCCTAAGATAGTAGTACCCCAAGCACCTTTGATATAATCATGATACGATTCATCATTCCCTGTCCACTTTAATAAAGCGTCTTGAAATTGTCTGGTATCAAATAAAGGACGAATTGTTGGCTGTGTTAAAGCATAGTGTCCTTTTTTAAGTTCAACATCTCCCCAAGATTCTAAATAATGAGGTGCTGCTGCAATATATTGTGCTTCTGAGGACGTCTCATCAGTTTTCATTGAGAACGCCACAGATAGTTCTGTTTTTTTCAATCCTTCAGCAAAATCTGAAGCATTTGCCAAAGTGTACATTGGGTTTACACCACTCATAATAACAGCTCCAACTTTACCAGCTTTCATATCGGCAACTAATTGTGCTACAGCCTTATCGCTACCCTGTCTTGTTTTAATTGGTGTTTTAGGGTCAAAAGCCTTACTACCTAGGGCTTCATTAATTTCTATAGCAACCGATTGTGCATTTACATCATTAATACCTGTAACTACCACACCATTGCTTCCTGCTTTCTTCAATTGAGACGCTGCTTTTTCAACTGCATTTTCAATATGTTCGGGTAAATTTCCAGAAACCGAACCTCCCACAATTTGACTATGTAATTTAGCTAAAACTATTTTTTGTTGCGAAGGTGTTAAAGGCACACGCTTATCTGCGTTCGCACCTGTTAAAGACATATTAGATTCAAACTGAATATGTCTAGACATTTTACCATGATCTGGCACTCTGTTTTTAGAATATCCAGAATCAAATCCGCCACCTTGCCAATCTCCTAAGAAATCTGCACCAACAGATACGATAGTCATTGCTTTAGCAAAATTGTAATTCGCTAATCCGCGTTCTCCAAATTTAGCTTGGTAAGCATCCAAAGCGGCCGATTCTGAAACAGCATCATAAACTACATGACGAACATTACCATATTTTTCTTTAAACTCAGAAATTAATTTGCTAGTTGAAGGGCTAGCAAAAGTTTGTGTAAGTAACACAATAGTTTTGTTTGCCGCAGCAATATCAGTTAATTTATTAGTAGTTTCAATATCAAAGTCACTCCAAGAAATACTTGCATCACCCTTTTTAGGACCTTGAACTCTTAAACTATCATACAAACCTAAAACTGAAGCATTAACTCTAGCATTTGCGCTACCATTTGCAGCTGCCATAGTATTGTTTTCAATTTTTATCGGACGACCTTCTCGCGTTTTCACTAAAACACTTGCAAAATCATAACCATCAGCAATTGTTGTTGCATAGTAATTAGCTACACCAGGAATAACCTCCGTAGGTTGCACTATATAGGGAATAGACTTTTTTACAGGACCTTCGCAGGCTGCCAATGAAGCAGCAGCAGTACTAAATCCTACATATTTTAAGAAATCGCGTCGTGTTGTAGATGTTTCTTCTAATGTCTCTTTATCACCTAAAAATTCATCAGTAGGAATCTCTGCTACAAACTCGTTTTGTTTTAGCGTCTCAACAATAGAGCTATTTTCGTTTAGCTCTTCAACACTTTTCCAGTATTTCTTGTTTGATGACATATTGATTATTTACGATTTTTGATTTACGATTTACGATTCCTATTTAATGATTTTAAAAAAACCTATCAAAGGTAATTCGTAATTCTAAAATATTTTAACTAATTATTTGTTTGTCCAAAATTCCGTTTACACGGAAACTGATTTTTATAATCTTAATAATGGCATTTACCACATTCCAATCCACCCATTTGAGCAGCTGTCAACTTATCTACACCATACTTTTTAGATAATTCTTCATGAATTTTAGAATAGTAGGCATTGTCTTTAACATTCACATCTGTTGTTCTATGGCAATCGACACACCATACCATAGTTAAAGGAGCGTATTGATACACCACTTCCATTTCCTCTACTGGCCCGTGACATGTTTGGCATTCAACACCAGCAACAGTAACGTGTTGTGAGTGATTAAAGTAAGCAAAGTCTGGAAGGCTATGAATACGTACCCATTTTACTGGTTGTGCATCACCTGTATATCTTTGCTCGTCGTCACTCCACCCTGAAGCAGCATATAATTTCTTGATTTCATCATCATAAAATTCTTTAGAATACTCTGGACTTGTTTCCCCAGTATATTCATAAATAGATTTATGACAGTTCATACATACGTTTAATGAAGGAATACCAGAAGTTTTACTAACTCTAGCAGAAGAGTGACAGTATTTACAATCAACACCATTATCCCCTGCATGTATCTTGTGTGAAAAATAGATAGGTTGCACAGGTTGATACCCTTGATCTACACCAATTTGCATAAAGTATCCATAAACAAAATAAGCACTTGCTAATAAAAAGAATATGGCTACTACAACCATTAAAAATTGATTTTGTACAAATGCTTTCCATAGTGGTGTTCTACCCGAAGTTTCAGGTAAATCAATATTTTGAGCTGAAGCAAAACGACGTAATGCTTTTTTTACTAAATATAAACCAGCAGCCAATAATATAAATAGGATAGCTAAAGCTCCTAAAATGATTTCGTTTGAAATACCGTTTGATGAAGTTGTGGCTTGAGTTGCTACGGCTCCTCCTGAAGCATCAATTGGCGCTTTCTTTTCTTCAGCGGTATAAGCAAGAATATTACTTATATCTTCATCTGATAGTTGAGGCATAGCGGTCATGGCAGCGCCACCATACTCATTATAGATTTTGTTTGCGTAAGCATCACCAGATTTAATAAGTCCAGCACTATTACGAATCCACGCACTAATCCAAGCACTATCTAATCCTTCATCTTCTTCCAAACGCGATTGGAAATTACGTAATGCAGGCCCTGTCATCTTTTTGTCTAACTGATGACAAGCAGCACAATTGGCATTAAATAAAGCTTTTCCTTTTACTGGATCTCCTTCTTGAGCTGAAAGAGCGGTTGTAAACGCTAATAATATAGTAAAGCCTAAACAAAGAAAGTTTGTGCTTAATTTACGGTGAATCACCTTTCTCATATTGTTGGTCAAATTAACTTCTAAACTTTGGTATGATTTTTTCATTGTGTTAAATGCAAAAATATACAGTTAAAAAAATCTCTCGCAAAAGTAATATTAAAAGTCGATTTTAGAAATGTTACAGAAGTGTTAATTGTTAATTTAGAGGGATTCTAAATAATAAAACGAACCACAATTAAGTTTTATATCGTATACATTTGTATAAATATTTTTTTAAAATGAAACCATTGAATTTAAAGATTAGTTTTTTAAGCCTCTTATGTTTTACGTTGATTTCAACATATTGCTTCTCTCAACAAGGAAATGTTACCATAAATCAAGATAAACATATTACTGTTTTATTAGATTTGAAAAAGGAAATGAATAAGAATGAAACGGATTCTGAGCGCTATAAAATACAAGTATACAACGGGAATCGATCAGGGGCTCATGCTGCTAAAAAAGAATTCAGCGAATCATTTGCAGATTGGTATCCAACAATTCATTTTGAACCACCAAACTTTAAAATTTGGGCAGGAAACTTTAGAACTCGCTTAGAGGCTGATAGAGCTTTAAAAAGAATTAAGAGAAAATTTCCTAACGCGTTTATTTTTAAACCTAAGAAAGATATAAATTAATAAGAAGCCTTTTTAAGTTCATGACAAAAATTATTTTTAAGAAATAAACGACTCGAAATTTTCAGGATAACAAAGTCCTCACAGGTTTTAAAAACCTGTGAGGACTACATAACTATAAAGCCGTAATATGTTATATGCAGGCAGTTTATAGTTCTATTCTAAATTTTTGTCATGTAATATATAAAAAATAAAGAGCGACCAATTGGTCGCTCTTTATTTTTTATTTAAAATTCAATTTGTTAAATGAAGAACTTATTTTAATTTCTTTTTAACCTCAACTTCATGGAAGGCTTCTATAATATCACCTTCTTTAACATCGTTGTAATTTTTTATTTGCATACCACAATCGTAACCTTTCGTTACTTCTTTAGCGTCATCTTTAAATCGTTTTAAAGATGCTAATTCACCTGTAAAAACAACAACTCCGTCTCTAATTAATCGAATTCCAGAGTTTCTCATTATTTTTCCATTAGTTACCATACAACCCGCAATAGTTCCAACTTTAGACACTTTAAACATTTCTCTAATTTCAGCAGTACCAGTAATCTCTTCTTTAAGCTCTGGAGATAACATGCCTTCCATAGCATCTTTAAGATCGTTAATAGCATCGTATATAATAGAGTATGATCTAATATCGATTTCTTCTTTATCAGCAATGGTTCTTGCATTACCAACAGGCCTCACATTAAACCCGATAATAATCGCATCAGATGCTGAAGCTAATAGCACATCACTTTCTGTAATGGCGCCAACTCCTTTATGTAAGATATTCACTTGAATTTCTTCAGTAGAAAGTTTCTGGAATGAATCCGTTAAGGCTTCTACAGAACCATCCACATCACCTTTAAGGATAATATTTAATTCTTGGAAATCCCCAAGAGCTATACGACGACCAATTTCATCTAAGGTAATATGGCGTTGCGTTCTAACCGATTGTTCTCGTTGTAATTGTGCGCGTTTTGAAGCTATTTGTTTTGCTTCACGTTCGTCTTCAAACACATTAAACTTATCTCCTGCTTGTGGCGCACCATCTAAACCAAGAATAGATACTGGTGTTGAAGGTCCTGCAACAACAACGTCATTACCTCGTTCATCATGCATAGCTTTTATTTTACCACTATGTTGTCCTGCTAATACATAATCACCCACTTTTAAAGTTCCAGCTTGCACTAATATGGTTGACACATAACCACGTCCTTTATCTAAGAACGCTTCTACAACCGTACCAATTGCTGACTTATCTGGGTTTGCTTTAAGCTCTAATAATTCTGCTTCAAGCAATACTTTTTCCAGTAATTCTTTTACACCAGTTCCTTCTTTAGCTGAAATATCATGAGATTGAATTTTTCCTCCCCAATCTTCTACTAATAAGTTCATTTGGGCTAATCCATCTTTAATTTTTTCAGGATTAGCGTCTGGTTTATCTATTTTATTAATTGCAAAAACTATTGGAACACCTGCTGCTTGCGCATGCGAAATAGCTTCTTTTGTTTGCGGCATAATATCATCATCTGCAGCAGCTACAATAATTGCGATATCTGTAACTTGAGCTCCACGAGCACGCATGGCCGTAAAGGCCTCGTGACCTGGAGTATCTAAAAATGCTATTTTTTGACCACCTTCTAATTGCACGCCGTAAGCACCAATATGCTGTGTAATACCACCTGATTCTCCTGCAATTACATTTTCTTGACGAATATAATCCAGAAGCGATGTTTTACCATGATCTACGTGACCCATCACTGTAACTATTGGCGCACGTGGTTTTAAATCTTCTGGTTTATCTTCAACTTCTTCAATAGATTCTTCAATATCAGTGGTTACAAATTCTACTTGATATCCAAATTCTTCGGCAACGATAGTTAGTGTTTCAGCATCTAAACGCTGATTCATAGTTACCATCATACCAAGGGACATACATGCTGAAATAATTTCAGTGACGCCAACATCCATCATGGTTGCCATTTCACTAGCAGTAACAAATTCTGTTACCTTAATAATCTTGCTTTCAGCTTCTTCTATTTGTTGATCAATTTCAGTTTGCTCTCTGTGTAGATCTCTTTTATCTCTTCTGTATTTAGCGCCTTTTCCTTTGCTTGATTTACCTTGAAGTTTTTCAAGTGTTTCTCGCACTTGCTTTTTAACATCTTCTTCACTAGGTTCTTCTTTAGGAACATTACGACGCCCTTGACCTGGTTTTCCTTTAAACCTATCATTTCCTCCAGGTCTATTTCCACCACCTGGTCTATTGCCATTACCTGATTGAGGCGCACCAGCTTTACTTATACGACGACGCTTTTTCTTATTCGCAGCATCTCCAGCTTTTGCTACTGGTTTTTTCTCTTCTTTTTTCTTTTTAGGCTTATTAAACTTAGATAAATCAATTTTATCTCCAGCTATTTTAGGGCCTGTAAGTTTTTTATATTGAGTTTCAACTTTCTCGTCTGGTGTTACTAATTCCCCATCAACAACAACTTGTTTAGGCGCAGGTTTTGAAGCTTCTTTTTTCTCAGTAGCTGGTTTGTTTTCGGCTTTTGGTGTTATGTCTTTTACAACTTCTTCCTTAACCTCTTCTTTAAGTTCTTCCTTTACTTCACTTTTAACTTCTTCTACAATAGCTTCTGCAGGCGCAGCAGGTTTTTCTTCGACCTTCTTCTTTGAGTCTAAATCTATTTTTCCAATAGTTTTAGGTCCTGAAAGTGTTTTTGAAGCTTTAACCACTTCCTCTTGCTGAGCTTTTTCTCTCGCTTCTTGGGATTTTTGCTTTGCTTCTAATTCTTTTTCACGTTTAATACGTAAATCTTCCTTTTCCTTTAGCTTAGCTTCGCTTACTTCTTGAGACTTTATTTTCTTGTTAGCATCCGTCTCAAATTCATCTGAAAGAAGGTTGTGAGTTTCCTCAGAAATTTTTGTAGTGGGACGCTTCTCTATTTCTACCCCTTTAGAATCCAAAAATTCTACGGCACGATCTAGAGAGATATTAAGCTCACGTAATACTTTATTTAATCTAATTGTTTCAGCCATAAATCGCCTTTAAAATACTCAAATATATGTATTATACCTTTTCAGGCATAATAAAATGCAAATCTGCACTATTATTTACTATTCTTCAAATTCTTCTTTCAGAATTCTGATAACATCTTTGATTGTTTCCTCTTCCAAATCTGTTCTCTTAACAAGATCGATAACATCTTGCTCTAATATACTTTTAGCGGTATCTAAACCTGCTTTACTAAACTCATCAATAATCCATCCTTCAATTTCATCAGTGAACTCGCGTAATTCAACATCTTCTTCAGCACCTTCTCTAAACACATCAATTTCATAACCCGTTAATTGACCAGCTAAACGAATATTGTGTCCGCCTCTACCAATAGCTTTACTAACTTCTTCAGGCTTAAGTATAACCTCAGCACGCTTGTTTTCTTCATCTAATTTAATAGATGTAACACGTGCGGGACTCAATGCTCTAGTAATAAATAATTGTAGGTTATTTGTATAGTTAATAACATCAATATTTTCGTTTCCTAACTCACGAACAATACCGTGAATTCTTGAACCTTTCATACCCACACAAGCACCAACTGGATCAATTCTATCATCATAAGAATCAACAGCTACTTTAGCTTTTTCACCTGGAATTCTTACGACATGTTTAATTGTAATTAAACCATCGAAAACCTCTGGTATTTCTTGTTCAAATAATTTTTCTAAAAATGCTGGGGAGCTTCTGGACATAATGATAGTTGGTTTTGCCCCTTTAAGCTCTACACTATCAATTACACCTCTTACATTATCTCCTTTTCTAAAGAAATCAGAAGGTATTTGTCTGTCTTTTGGCAGAATAATTTCGTTTCCATCATCATCTAATAAAATGACTGCTCTGTGACGAATATGGTGCACCTCTGCAGTATATATCTCTCCAATTAAATCTTTAAATTGCTTATAGATTATGGTATTATCGTGCTCATGAATTTTAGAAATTAGGTTTTGACGTAATGCTAAAATAGCACGTCTTCCTAGATTAATAAGCTTTACTTCCTCAGACACATCTTCACCAACTTCAAAATCTGGCTCAATTTTACGAGCTTCGGTTAATGAAATTTCTTGATTTGGTTCTTCAACTTCACCATCAGCAACTACAATTCTATTTCTCCATATTTCTAAATCCCCTTTATCTGGATTAACAATAATATCAAAATTATCATCATCGCCAAACTTCTTTTTTAAGGCACTTCTAAATACATCTTCTAAAATTGCCATTAACGTTACTCTGTCAATTAGCTTATCATCTTTGAATTCTGAAAAAGATTCAATTAACGCGACATTTTCCATAAATCTTTAAATTAAAATTTAATCATAACTTTTGCTTCTACAATATTTTCATAAGGAATATTTGCTTCCTTTTTTACCGTTACTTTGCCTTTTCCTAATGGTTTTGGCGCTCTAACTTTCCACTCTAATGTAATATTATCATCAGTTGCTTCGGTAAGTGTTCCTTCTAGTTCTTCAGAACTCGTTCTTACTTTAAGCGTTCTTTTAATGTTTTTTTTATACTGGCGTTTATGCGTTAATGGAGATGCTGCTCCTCCCGACATAACTTCTAAAGAAAAATCGTGTTCTTCTCTATCTAAATGATGTTCAATGGCTCTACTAATAAACATACAATCTTCAACCAAAACCCCGTTATCGCCATCTAATATTACTTTGATATGATTATCAGTGTTAATCGAAAAATCAATTAAAAACAAATCTGGGCGTTCAATTAACGCCGTATCGAGTAATTCTGTAACTTTAGTTTTAAACATTTTAAGTATAAAAAGAGGGGACTTTCCGTCCCCTCATATCTTTAATTTCGCCTTTCAACGGTGCAAATATATAATATTTTATTGATTTTTAAAGGAATATTTCATAAATTTAGATACAACGTAACTTACTTATTATGAAAAAAATACTAGTCCCTACCGATTTTTCTGATCAAGCCGAAAACGCTTTGAAAGTAGCGGCGCAATTGGCTAGAACCCATAACGCTGAAATTTATTTACTACACATTCTTGAAATACCATTACATGAAGTTGATGCTATGAGTTCACATAGTGATTTACCAGAGGCCGTGTTTTTTATGAAATTGGCTCATAAAAAGTTTGAAAATATATTAGATAAAGACTACTTGCAAGATATAATTGTTCGTGAAACTATTGGTTTTAATGAAATTTTTAAAGGTGTTTTTCATACCTGCAAAAAGCATGAAATTGATTTGGTAATCATGGGCTCAAACGGCGTGAGTGGTTTAAAAGAAATGCTTATTGGAAGTAATACTGAAAAAGTGGTTAGAACTTCTGAAATACCTGTGCTCGTAGTTAAAAAAGAACATGAAATATTTAATATTGATAATATTGTTTTTGCTTCTGACTTTAAGGAAGAAAGCAAAGCAACTTATTTAAAAGCGATTGAATTTGCTAAGCTTTTAGAAGCAAAACTACATTTACTTACGGTTAATACACCAAATAGGTTTATTACAACTGAGCATGCGAATGACCGTATGCAAGATTTTGCTAATGCGTCTAATTTTTCAAACTACAGTATAAATATTTATAATGATGTAACTATTGAAAAAGGGATTATGAATTTTTCGCAATCTGTAAATGCTGACTTAATTGGGATGAGTACACATGGTAGGCAAGGTATATCTCATTTCTTTAATGGCAGTATTAGTGAAGATTTGGTTAATCATGCTAAACGACCTGTGATTACTTTTAAGATCTAGAGCATTCATTGATAATCTGCTTTTGCATTAGGGATTGCAGTGGAAATCCTATTTATGAGGCACGAATAAAAAGATTGTAACCAAAATCCTGACCTCCCCTCCTGATAGCTATCGGGAGGGTAACTCCCAAAATAATTGAGCAATAATGTGTAAGCGCCCTTTTTTGCCTATTTTTGCAGCGCTATGGAGGAATTGAAACTTTCGGATTGGTTGCCTACCACAAACAAAGAGGTGAAAATACGCGGATGGGATGCCTTAGATGTTATCTTATTTAGTGGTGATGCTTATGTGGATCATCCATCGTTTGGACCTGCCGTTATTGGGCGAATTTTGGAAAGTTATGGATTGCGGGTTGCTGTGGTGCCACAACCAAATGTGAAGGATAATCTTCAAGATTTTGTGAAATTGGGAGCTCCAAAATTATTTTTTGGGGTAACGGGTGGTTGTATGGACCCAATGATTAGCAACTACAATGCGAATAAAAAACGTCGTGATAAAGATGCCTATACGCCAAATGGTGATATTGGGTTTAGACCTGATTATGCAACTACGGTTTATTCTAAAATTTTAAAAGAAAAATGGCCTGATGTTCCTGTTTTAATTGGCGGGATTGAAGCGTCGTTGCGACGTGTAACCCATTACGATTATTGGAGTGATAAACTGCTGCCTACCATTTTAGAAAGCTCGAAAGCCGATATGTTGGTATATGGTATGGGCGAACAGCCATTGCGTGAAGTAGTGCGTTTATTGCAAAAAGGCGTTCCGTTTTCAAGCATAACCACCATAAAGCAAACAGCTGTTTTGTTGGATGCTGATGCAAAAGTGCCCAAGAATAGTAATTGGGAAGATGTTGAAATTGTATCGCACGAAACGTGTTTAAAGGATAAAAAGAAGTTTGCCTCTAACTTTAAAATTATAGAGCAAGAGAGTAATAAATTGGCTGCGCGACGTATTTTTCAGAAGGTTGGTGATAAAACTTTGATGATTAATCCGCCATATCCAACGATGACAGAAGATGAAATTGATGCGTCTTTTGAGTTGCCTTACACCAGATTACCCCATCCAAAATATAATAAGCGCGGACCTATTTCTGCTTATGAAATGATTAAGTTTTCCATTAACATTCATCGTGGGTGTTTTGGAGGTTGTAGCTTTTGTACTATTTCGGCACATCAAGGCAAGTTTATTGCATCTCGAAGTCAGGAATCTGTATTGCGAGAAGTGGATACGGTTGCCAATATGCCCGATTTTAAAGGCTATTTATCTGATATTGGAGGCCCGAGTGCGAATATGTATAAGATGAAAGGGAAGGTACAATCTATATGCGATAAGTGTGTAGCGCCGTCATGTATTTCGCCAGTTATTTGCAGTAATTTAGATACCTCTCATAAACCGTTAACCGAACTATATCAAGCGGTTGATAGTCATCCTAAAATTAAAAAATCGTTTATTGGTAGTGGTATTCGTCATGATCTGTTGGTGCCAGAATTTAATAAAAATGCCAACCCAAAAGAGCTAGATGACTACACCGAGGAAGTCATGACTAAGCACGTTTCTGGTCGCCTTAAAGTAGCGCCAGAACATACTAGCGACCCTGTTTTAAAATTGATGCGTAAACCTTCGTTTAGTTATTTCCATAAATTTAAAGAGCGTTTTGATAAGATTAATATAGCGAAGGGATTAAAGTTACAATTGATACCTTATTTTATTTCGAATCATCCTGCGTGTGAAGTTGAAGATATGGCGAATTTAGCTGCCGAAACTAAAGATATGGGTTTCCAGTTAGAACAAGTTCAAGGTTTTACGCCAACACCTATGACGGTAGCCACCGTAATTTATTATAGTGGTTATCATCCATACACGCTTAAAAAAGTAAACACGCCGATATCGCGTCAAGAAAAAGATGAACAACACCGTTTTTTCTTTTGGTATAAAAGCGAAAATAAAGATTGGATTAAAAAGACTTTAAATAAATTGGGGCGTCAAGATTTATTAAAAGTACTCTTACCAGAAAACGATAAGTGGCGAAAAAACAAACCAAGCGGCGAAGCGAAACATACTTTTGATGACGCTATTCCTTTTAATCAACGAAAAAACAAGGCTAAGTTTAAGAGTAAGAAGAAGAAGCGGAGGTAGGTTCTGCTTTTATTCCTGAACACCCCTCAAGGCCCCTCAAGGGGACAATTGTTTACATTCATAATTGTAATCTAAGTTGTTGAAAAAATATTCTTTATAAGAGGCTTAGTATTTTTCTTTCCAAGTGTTATGGGATATGCTCTTGTAAAAGTTAATTGTATACAGTATGAGGCTTTGTAAATGTACTGAAAGAACTTGAAAATTTTCAATTGAGTTCTGAAGTTTAATATTTAGGAATGTCCCCTTGAGGGGACTTTAGGGGTGTTTTCTAAAGGTATTTACAAAAACTACTTTGTCAACTCTTTAACCGTTTCTTCAATAACCAACAGCACACTAAACATATTCTTTTTAACTTCTTCATTTGAGAATCTCAAAAAAGTAACACCATAAGCCTCAATTTCCCCTTGTCTTTTAGCGTCATTTAAAAAGTTATGGTCATGACTTTGTCCATCAATTTCGATCGCTAATCTAATTTCATGACAATAAAAATCAACAATATAATCTAACATAGGTACCTGTCTGTGAAATTGAACACCATAAGCTCTTTGTTTGATGTTTTGCCATAATAACACTTCAGGTAAGGTGCTGTTTTTTCTTAACTGTCTAGCTAGAAGTTTTAATTTAGGATTGTATGGAATTATTTTGTTTCTCATGATTTGCTTACAGTACTCTATCATCCCTAAAGTCCCCTCAAGGGGACATTTGTTTACGTTAATTATTGTGTTTTGAAATGTTCAGATGTTTATTTGTTACATGAAAATATCATTGTTTGGACTGTCCCCTTGAGGGGACTTTAGGGGTGTGTTTTTTAGTACACCGTATTCTGAAACAATCCAACTGATATCTTATTTTAGTGTGACGTGGTTTAAAATTAAGAAAATTAAAATTCACTTAAAGGCACTTAGCTAATTTTATTCATGATGCTGCTTTTTCTTTTAATTAAAGTAAGAAGCGGCAGTAGGTTTTAAAGAAGTACCTTTGCCGTATTATTTATCTGTTGATATTAATTAGCCTTTCGCAAGACTTCAGCGAAATTTTTAGACTGTATTTCTTAAGTCTTTAGTTTGATTAATGAAACCCTAGTGGCCAATTTAATGCCTGATTGCTAGTAAGCAACTATTTAATAGTGATTTTAATTCTACGACTTGCTCACGTCATTACTCTGCAATCCGTTTTAATTCAGAACCAAACGATGATTACAGATATAGCTATAAACAAACCACAGCCTTTTTTACCCGAACAACCCTTGCCACAATTTAATAAATCTATAAATGTGCATCGTGCCATTAAAGGTTTAGAAGCGGGCAAACCCATTCAAATAACAGAATATTATAGCAACGGTTTACTGCTCCTTAACGAGTTGCATAATCATCTTAAAAAAACGGTGTCTAACAAAACGTTTCAAGAGCAGCGTGCGTATCGGGCTGCGTTTCAAAAGTTATCCAGTCTTGTTTATATAAAAATAGCAGACCATAAATTAACCGTAAAAAAAGCGCCATCTATTGGTTGGTTGGCAAAGATTTATCCAGAAACTAGCACTTTTTTATTGCCTTTTACTAAAGTTCAAGGTCTAAATAGTGCATGGCAATGGTACCAAAATGGTATATTATTACCTGTATTGCGAAACAAAATCCATCCGTATTACGGTGTGTATTTCCCAACACGGTTTGATCATTTAATACTGTTTGATAATTGGCTGAAACGTTACGATGGACCTAAAAAATCGGCCATAGATGTTGGAATTGGCAGTGGCGTATTGGCCTTTCAAATGGTGAAGCATGGTTTTCAGAAAGTTTTCTTGACAGATACCAACCCAAATGCCATTGTTGGACTCACAGAATCTATGGGAGACACCAAAATGTTTCGGAAAGTAGAACTGGATTTTGCACCGCTTTTTGGTAAATGGGACAAGCAAACCGAACTCATTGTTTTTAACCCGCCGTGGTTACCAGCATCTCAAGAGCTAGATAGAAACGACGAAGCTATTTATTATAAAGACACCTTGTTTCCAGAGTTTTTTGCAGCAGCTAAAAAAAGACTGTTACCGGAAGGCAAACTTGTTGTTTTATTCTCAAATTTAGCTCAAATAACAGAGGTTACAAAAGACCATCCTATAGAAAAAGAATTAGCCAAAGGCGGACGTTTTAAATTAGATACCTGTTTAAAAAGAAAAGTGAAAGCAGCCTCAAATAAAACCATGCGCGAGCAAAATTGGCGTACTGAAGAAGAAGTGGAGCTTTGGGTGTTGGTAAAAAAATAGTAATACTATCTAGTTTTTAAATCTTACTTTTCCTATGAACAGAATAAATGCTTATACCAGTTATTGATTATTGAGACGTTAAGTTTTTCATTATACAAATGTTCAGATGTTTATTAGTATTGAAAATATTTATTCCTTACTAAAAAGTTTATTGGTTTAAATTGTCCCCTTGAGGATTATCGAAATAAAAATATATTTTTATTGAAGATACCGAGCGTAGCTAATAGGGTTGTTTTTTTCAGAATAAGTTTCTTAAATATCTCCCGTCAACTCCTTAACAGTCTCTTCAATAACCAGCAAAACACTAAACATATTCTTTTTAACTTCATCATTTGAAAACCTTAAAAAGATAACGCCATATGCTTCTAATTCTCCTTGTCTTTTAGAATCGTAATTATAAGAGTGATCGTGACTGCTCCCATCAATTTCAATAGCTAACCCAATTTCATGACAATAAAAATCAACGATATAATTTAAAATAGGTACTTGCCTGTGAAATTGAACTCCGTAAGCACGTTGTTTAATATTTTGCCATAATAATACTTCGGGTAAGGTGCTGTTTTTTCGAAGCTGTCTAGCTAATAGTTTTAATTCTGGATGGTATGGAATTATTTTGTTTTTCATTTGTGCGGACACCCCTAAAGTCCCCTCAAGGGGACAATCCTTCGATTAAACTTAGGAACAATATCCCCTTGAGGGGATTATAGGGGTGTTTTTGTTTTAAATTTAGCTGAAATAATAGAGATATCGAAAGACCACCCTATAAAAAGGAATTAGCAAAAGGCGGACGTTTTAAAATAGAAACCTGTTTAAAAAGAAAAGTGAAAGCGGCTTCAAATAAAACCATGCGCGAGCAGGAATGGCGTGCCGAGGAAGAAGTTGAGCTTTGGGTGTTGGTTAATGTTTAGGTTTTGAAATGGTTAAGAAACATTATTATTATTACAACGAATTTCCCAAAGTATAACACAGTTCTAAATTATAAACTTTTAAGTTAACACCTGCTTTAAAATATATAAGTTCTAGAAGTAGCATGTTGATTGCTGTTTTTTCTTCACCTAATATTCTTTTTGAATTGTTTATATTTATAAAATATAAACACTTCTAGTTATGAAATTATCATCAATCTTTATTTTATTTTATTTTTTCTTTTTTACGCAAAATATTTTAGCACAAAATACAAGTGGAAATTTAAATGCAACAGTTACTGTTGCTACTGAATTACAAAGTCAATTCAAATCTAATGGACGATTATTGTTATTTATATGTGATAATGCAGAAGTAGAACCTAGGCAAATGACGTGGCCAAGTCCAGTAGTGAAAACGTATATTTTTGCTAAAAACATAACAGATTTTAACAGTTCAGAATCAGTGAAAATAGAGAATTCTAATGATTGGACAAGTAATACTGATATAACATTAGCTAATTTACCTTCTGGAGAATATGCAGTTCAAGTGCTTTGGGATCAAGATACAGAAGAATCTAGGGTAGATGCTCCAGGGAATATTTTCAGTAAAAAGCAGATTTTAAATTTAGATAAAAATGTAAATCTTATTTTCGAATTATCAGAAGTAATAGATTCGCATGTTGTTAACGAGCATCCTCAAGTGCGTTATGAAGCCCTTAAAAGCGAGGCTTTATCTAAGTTTTGGAATAAACCAATGTATTTAAAAGCAACCATTTTATTGCCAAAAAACTATAAAGAAGGTTCTAATAAAGCCTATCCAATTAGATATAATGTCGCAGGATTTGGAGGTCGTTATACACGTATTAACAGATTGTCTGGAAATAAAGAGTTTATGGATTGGTGGAATTCTGATGAAGCACCTGAAATAATCACCGTATTTCTTGATAGTGATGGCCCTTTGGGAGACCATTACCAAATGGATTCAGATAACAGCGGACCATATGGTGAAGCTTTAACAACAGAACTTATCCCATATTTAGAAAGCAAATATCGAGGAACAGATACTGTAAAAACACGATTTGTTGATGGTTGTTCAACTGGAGGTTGGGTGTCTTTAGGTTTACAATTGTATTATCCTGATACGTTTAATGGATGTTTTTCTTATAGTCCAGATGCTATTGAATTTGAACGATATCAACTTATAAACATATATAAAGATAAAAATGCCTATGTAAATGAGTATGGTTATGAACGACCAGTTATGCGCTCAACTTTGGGTGAGCCAATGCTATCATTTAAAACATTTGTATATCATGAAAACGCTTTAGCAGCCTCCAATACTTATGTGAATTCTGGCGGACAAATAGGATCGCATACAGCATTATATAGCCCAAAAGGAGAAGATGGATTACCGAAACCATTATTTGACGCTACAACAGGTGAAATAGATAAAGAGGTTGCAGAACATTGGAAAAAGTATGATTTTTTAAAATATACACAAGAAAATTGGGAAACATTAGGGCCAAAATTACAAGGAAAAATTTATGTTTGGATGGGAGATATGGATCATTTTTATTTAAATATGGCAACACGATCATTTGCTGAATATTTACTGACTACTGAAAACCCAAAATCTGATGCAAGAATTGAATTTTCTCCAATGAAAGGACACTGCTCAGAGTATTCCGATAAAAAAATATATCAACAAATAGAAGAACGATTAAAGAAAATGGATTAGGTTACAGATGAAATTAATGCGCCTCCAACCAATTCATACCTGTATCTACTTCGACATCTAAAGGCACATCTAGTTTAAAAGCACTTTCCATCTCCGTTTTAACCAAAGTTTTAATAGTTTCTAATTCTGGTTTATAAACATCAAAAACCAATTCATCATGCACTTGCAGTAGCATTTTCGTTTTATAATTGCCGGCTTCCAGTTTATTGTAAATATTAATCATGGCAATTTTTATAATATCGGCAGCACTTCCTTGTATGGGTGCGTTTACGGCATTACGTTCTGCAGCACCACGAACAATAGCATTTCTAGAATTAATGTCTTTTAAATAACGACGACGACCTAAAACGGTTTGCACGTAACCATTATCGCGAGCAAAATCGACTTGCTCGCTCATATAAGCACGTAGTTTTGGATAGGTTACATAATAGGTGTCAATAAGCTCTTTGGCTTCACCACGAGATAAATCGGTTTGGTTGCTTAAACCAAAAGCAGAAACCCCATAAATAATCCCAAAGTTTACGGTTTTGGCGTTGCCACGTTGTTCTCGTGTTACCTCTTTTAAGGGCACATTAAATACTTTTGAAGCGGTAGACGCGTGAATATCTTCACCATTTTTAAAGGCTTCAATCATGGTTTCTTCTTTACTTAAAGCGGCAATAATACGGAGTTCTATTTGCGAGTAATCGGCAGCCAATAAAATGTAATCTTCATTTCTAGGAATAAACGCTTTACGCACTTGTCGACCACGTTCCGTACGAATAGGTATGTTTTGAAGATTCGGATTGTTACTACTCAATCGTCCTGTGGCAGCAACGGTTTGCATATAATCGGTATGCACACGACCTGTAGCCTCTTCAACCTGCGTAGGAAGCGCATCCACATACGTGCTTTTTAATTTAGCAAGCCCCCTATATTCCAATATGTTTCGAATAATGGCGTGGTCTTTGGCTAAATAGCTCAAAATATCTTCGCCCGTAGCGTATTGTCCTGTTTTGGTTTTTTTAGGTTTATCAACCAGTTTTAGTTTTTCAAATAGAATAATACCAAGCTGTTTTGGTGAGGCAATATTAAATTCTTCGCCAGCAGCTTCATAAATGCTTTTTTCAAGATTTAAAATATCAGCGTTAAGATCTTCCGATAAAGAATTTAAAAACTTTTCATCCAAATTAATGCCTTCTAATTCCATAGCCGCCAACACACGTAGCAACGGAATTTCAATATCATCAAATAACTTTTGAGTATTGGCTTCGCCTAGTTCCGTTTGAAAATGTTCTTTTAGTTGCAAGGTGATATCGGCATCTTCAACAGCATATTCGGTTTGTTTTTCCATAGGTACATCTCGCATCGAGAGCTGATTCTTCCCTTTTTTACCAATCAATTCTGTTATAGAAATGGGTGTGTAATTCAAATAGGTTTCAGCCAAAACATCCATATTATGTCGCATATCAGGATTTATCAAATAATGCGCTAACATGGTATCAAACAATTTGCCTTTAACAACAACCTTATATTTTGCTAAAACTTTAATATCGTATTTTAAATTCTGACCAATTTTTTCAATGGTTTCACTTTCAAAAAACGGACGTAGTTGCTCAATCAACTCTTGTGCTTCATGTCTATCTTCCGAAAACGGTAAATAAAACCCTTTGCCAACCTCCCAAGAAAATGCAATACCTACCAATTCTGCGGTCAACGGATTCAATCCTGTGGTTTCCGTATCAAAACATACAGCGGGTTGGTTCATCAAGTTTTTAATAAACAATTTGGTGGCCATTCCAGACGCTACACTTTGGTAAAAATGCGAACTGTTTTCGGCTGTTTTACGTTGTAATGTGTTTTCTGTTGGCGCTTCCGCGGAACTAGGATCTGCTCCAAATAAAGAAAATTGCCCTGCTCCAGCAGATTGAACTTCCTTGGGTGTTGCTTTTGTTTCCGTTACTTCTGAAGCTTTTGTAGTACCAGTTGCGGCAGCTGCTTCATCTGAAAATGTTTTTGTGAAATTATCAATCAATCTTCTAAACTCTAACTCTTGAAAAATCTCAACTACTTTTGGAATATCAGGTTGGTCTAATTCAAAATCTTTAGCATGAAAAGTCACCGGAACATCCAACATTATAGTTGCTAATTTCTTAGATAGTAAACCGAGTTCTTTTGCACCTTCAACCTTCTCTTTCATCTTGCCTTTCAGCTCGTGCGTATTGGCTAAAAGGTTTTCCATAGAACCATATTGCGCTAGAAATTTTTTGGCTGTTTTTTCGCCTACACCAGGAAGCCCGGGAATATTATCACTAGAATCGCCCATCATACCTAAAAAGTCTATGACTTGTAACGGGTCTGTCACTTCAAACTTTTTCTGAACTTCAGGAATGCCCCAAGTTTCATAACCACCACCAAACATAGGGCGATACATAAATATATTTTCGCTCACTAATTGCGCAAAATCCTTATCTGGCGTTACCATAAACGTTTGGTAACCTTCTTTTTCGGCTTGTTTTGCAAGCGTTCCAATCACATCATCTGCTTCAAAACCTTCTTTAACCATAATGGGGATATGCATAGCCTTTAAAATGTCCATAATAATTGGTACTGCAATACTAATGGCCTCTGGTGTTTCGTCTCTGTTGGCTTTGTATGCCTCAAACATTTCTACGCGGTCTGCACTTCCGCCTTTATCAAAACAAACAGCTAAATGGTCTGGGCGTTCTCGTTTTATAACGTCTAAAAGGGAATTCATAAACCCCATAACCGCTGAGGTATCAACGCCTTTTGAGTTAATTCTTGGATTTTTTATAAAGGCATAGTAGCCACGAAAAATTAATGCGAAAGCATCAACTAAAAAGACACGTTTATTGTCGGACATTTTATATCATATTTTATTCAGGTTAAACTCAGTAAAACTCGCTTTTTTCATTTCTGCTTCAAAATAAACCGTAGCTAAGGCTATGCTTTATTTTTCTTTTTTGCATAAGCTAAAAAAATCATCATTTTCCTTATTCGTTCACCTAAACAAAAAATGATATTATTTTTTAAATATGAAAAGAGATGTCACTCTGAGCGCAGTCGAAGCGTCTTAATATAAATTAAAACTACTTTTGAGTGCAATCTGCAAATTACAATTTCTTTAAAAACTAAAGAACCTCATTTTTAAGAAAGTTATTAAAAAATCTCAACGTATTTTTACTAAAAATAATTTCAGCATGAATACATTCTCAATTGCCATACACGGAGGCGCAGGAACTTTGGTTAAAGGGATGATGACACCAGCGTTAGAATCTCGATATAAACAGGCATTAGAAACTGCTTTAGAAAAAGGCTATACTGTTTTAGAAAAAGGAGGCACAGCCATTGATGCAGTTGAACACGCTGTGAAATTATTAGAAGATTCTCCACTATTTAATGCCGGAAAAGGCAGTGTGTTTACGGCAAACGAAACTCATGAAATGGATGCTTCTATAATGGACGGGAAAACTTTAAATGCGGGAGCTGTAAGTTTAATTTCGGGAATTAAAAACCCTGTAGGCTTAGCTAGAGATGTGATGGAAAAAAGTGAGCATGTATTTTTAGCTGGAGAAGGCGCTATGGAATTTGCTAAACAACTCCATTATAAAATTGAAGATGCCCCATATTTTTATGATGAATTTCGCCATAAGCAATGGTTAGAAATTAAAGATACCGATAGTTTTCAGTTGGATCATGCGACTAAAAAAGATTCAAAATTTGGAACTGTAGGCGCTGTGGCTTGCGATCAAGATGGCAATATTGCAGCAGCAACATCTACAGGTGGCATGACTAATAAAAAATGGGGACGCGTAGGAGATAGCCCCATGATTGGCGCTGGAAATTATGCGAATAATAAAACATGTGCTATTAGTTGTACCGGAAGTGGCGAGTTTTTTATTCGTGGTGTAGTCGCTTATGATGTGGCTTGCCTAATGGAACATAAAGGCATGTCTGTTCAAGAGGCTTCAAACGAAGTGATTAATAAACGTATTCTTGAAATAAATGGTGATGGCGGTTTAATAGCTGTAGATTCACAAGGAAATATTGCGATGCCTTTTAATACTGAAGGCATGTATCGTGCTAGTAAATCGTCCAATGGAGAAGAAGAAATTTCTATTTATAAATAAATCGTCATTGCGAATCTCATTTTTTTTTGGGATGTGGCAATCTGTTTGTTTTTAGTTTTAATGTACCTCGATTTCCGCGTTAGGGATAGAAACGGCATCCTTTGTGCGAAGGTTTCAACATTAAGACTATTATTTGAAACGAGAGGTATATTGATTATGAGATCCCGAATCAAGTTCGGGACTGCTTCGCAGAAAGATACAGTGTATAGCCCGACCTTTAGGTAACGCCCAAAAATTTATAAGATTCCTGCCTGCGAAGGAGATTTAAATAAAAGGAGCTTCAATTGGTAGCACAGTAACCTTTCTGTTTTTTATATCGTATTGATCGCTATTAGAAAGTACGTGAACGGTCATGTTTACAATAGTCATTGGTGTGCCTTCTTCTAATAATTTTTCGTTATTATGAGTGAGTTTACTCCCATCAAAAACAATAGCCATTCCTGATCCAATTACCGTACAATCATTCCCGTTTTTTATAATCATTCCGGTGTCTTCAGCAAGACCTATACCAATAAGTTTGGGAAATTTAGCTACAGCCTCACTTTGTCTTCCAAATCGGCCACGTCTAATAAAATGGGTGTCAATAATTAATTCTGGAATTAAACCTAAGCCCGTATACATGGCAACAGCACCTTTTATAAAAGCCTCTTTTGGGCTACCGCCTGCAATCATTTCATTGGTCATAACCATAGCACCCGCACTTGTTCCTGCAATTACAAATCCTGTTTCGTTTTTATAACGATCCAGCATAATATCATGAATGGTGGTTGCCCCAATATGTTTTGTAATCTTAGATTGATTTCCTCCAGAAAACATGATGCAATTGGCTGATTTTATTAAATCAATAGAACTTTTTTTCTCAGAATCTTGTTTGCTTCTAATATCGAGAACATGTACATTTTTACAACCTAATTTTGCGAAGGCATTCAAATAATTTTCACCAACTTCAACTGGAATACTTGATGCTGTTGGGATTACCACAATTTTTGCGTCTATACCTCCAGCTTCCTTAACGACATGAAATAATATTCCCTCGTCAATAAATTCAAGCGTATATAATTCACTGTCTTCTGTACCTTTATCTTCATTCCCTCCTATTGGAATAAGGATTCCTTTAATCTTCTGCATAAAATCTATGGCTCTGGTTTAAATATTAGGCAAAAATAAACTAATTTTTGTATTGAAAAATACTATATTTATATTCTTTCACAAATTCTAAACTAAAACAAACTTCCATGAAAATACGCGAGATTAATGCCATGAGAGGACCAAATTATTGGTCGATCAGAAGACATAAATTAATTGTAATGGTTCTTGATCTTGAAGAGATGGAAGCTTTACCCTCAAATAAAATTGATGGATTTCCAGAACGTTTAAAAGCCATGTTTCCATCCATGTATTCACATCGCTGTTCTGAAGGATGTGAAGGCGGGTTTTTTATGCGTGTTGATGAAGGCACTTGGATGGGGCATATTATTGAGCATATTGCACTTGAAATTCAAACCTTGGCTGGAATGGATACTGGTTTTGGTAGAACTAGAGGCTATGGAGAAGTTGGCGTTTACAATGTGGTTTTCTCTTATATGGAAGAATCTGTCGGACGTTATGCCGCAAAAGCTGCTGTTAAAATCTGTGAGGCATTAATTGCTGGAGAAACTTATGATTTGACTGAGGATATTCAAGAAATGCGAGAGCTACGTGAAGCAGATCGTTTAGGTCCAAGTACAGGGTCTATAGTCGAGGAAGCGGTAAGTAGAGGGATTCCTTGGATTCGGTTAAATAAATATTCGTTATGTCAATTGGGCTATGGTGCCAATCAAAAGCGTATTCAAGCAACAGTAACTAGCGAAACTAGTAGTATTGGTGTTGAGATAGCTTGTGATAAAGAAGACACTAAATATTTATTGGAACAAGCTGAAGTTGAAGTACCAAAAGGTGAAATTATTCGCCGCGAGCGTAGTTTAGAAGAAGCTTGTCGGTATGTGGGCTATCCTTTGGTTATTAAACCTGTTGATGGCAATCATGGTCGAGGCATTACGGTAGATATTCAGAATTATGATGATGCCTTAGTTGCCTTTCATCATGCAAAAGACAGTTCACGAAGTGGCGCAATTATTGTCGAAAAATTTATTACTGGGGATGATTATAGATTGTTGGTTATTAATAATGTATTAGTTGCAGGAGCTATAAGAACACCTGCACATGTAATTGGAGACGGAAAGTCCACAGTTCAAGAACTTATAGATTGGGTGAATAGCGATCCACGTCGTGGTTTTGGTCATGAAAATGTATTAACAAAAATAACAACCAATGAATTAACGCTAAACATTATAAAAGATGCGGGTTATACTTTGGATTCTGTTATCGCTGAAGGCGAGAAACTTATTCTAAAAGATACTGCAAACTTAAGTACAGGAGGAACAGCTGAAGATATTACCGATATTATTCACCCTGCAAATGTGAGTATGGCAGAACGTATTTCTAAAATAATAGACTTAGATATTTGTGGAATTGATATTATGACTACCGATATTTCTAAACCTTTATCTGAAACTGGAGGCGCTGTGTTAGAAGTAAACGCTGGACCAGGTTTCAGGATGCATTTAGCACCAACAACTGGATTGCCTCGAAATGTGGCTGCACCAGTGATTGATAAATTATTTCCTCAAAAAGGAGATACGGGACGCATTCCTATTATCGCAATATCTGGAACTAACGGAAAAACAACAACTACCCGATTAATTGCCCATATTGCAAAAATGAATGGTTATCGTGTGGGTTATACAACGAGTGATGGTGTTTATATTCAAAACAGATTACTTATGACAGGTGATTGCACAGGACCGGCAAGTACAGAGTTTGTGCTTAGAGATCCAACCGTGAATTTTGCAGTTTTAGAATGTGCTAGAGGTGGTTTATTGCGTGCCGGATTAGGATTCAAAAAATGTGATGTAGCTGTTGTTACTAACGTAGCTGCAGATCATTTAGGATTAAAAGGCATTCATACTATAGAGCAGTTAGCTAAAGTAAAAGCTGTTGTTCCAGAAACGGTATTGCCCGATGGTTATGCTATTTTAAATGCAGATGATGACTTAGTTTATGATATGCGACGTAATCTAACATGTAATGTTGCTTTATTTTCAATGGATGAAAACAATCCTAGAATAAAAGCATTACAACGCTTAAACGGTATTACCGCCATTTACGAAAATGCTTATGTAACAATATGTAGAGGTGAATGGAAAATGCGATTAATGAAGGCGGAAAACATCCCATTAACCTATGGAGGGAAAGCCAAATTTATGATTCAAAATGTGCTAGGTGCCGTATTAGCTGCTCATGTACAAGGCATTAGTATTGAAGATATGAAAGCAGCTTTAGAAACATTTATTCCTTCTGCAGCTCAAACGCCTGGTCGTTTGAATTTATTTGAATTTAATAACTTCACTATTCTGTTAGATTACGCACACAATCCTGCAGGTATGAGGGCGCTTCAAAAATTTGTAGAAGAGCTAGATGCAACTGTTAAGGTAGGTATTATAGCCGGAATTGGTGATAGACGTGTTGAAGATAATAATGAAATGGGTAGTATAGCAGCAGAAATGTTTGATGAAATTATTATACGTCAGGATAAGCGCTTGCGCGGAAAAACTGAGCAAGAACTTATTAAAATGTTGAATGATGGTATTAAAATGAAAGACCCGAATAAGAAAACAACCATCATTCCTTCTGAAAAAGAAGCTATTACTCATGCCGTTAAAAATGCAGTAAAAGGTTCTCTTATTGTGCTTTGCAGTGATGTTATTCCAGACGCTTTAGATTTGGTTCAGAAATTAAAAGAACAAGAAGCTAGAGGTGAGTTAGTATTTGATGAATAATATTCACGCCTTTTCTTTAACAATTTAATAAGATTAAGGGAATTGTTATTCATTAACTTTGCAAATAAAAAATTGATATGCTTCGTTGGATAATTTTTCTTGCCATTTTTGGAGTGATAGACTTATATGCGTTTCAAGCATTTAAAACCGTTAGCAAAAATTACTGGATTCAAATTCTATATTGGCTAATAACAGCCTTAGTGATTGGTAATTTTGTGTTTCATTATTATGGCTTTAATAGGCGTGATGGGTTTTCGCATGCTCATGCTTACGCCTTTGGTTTTTTTATAGCCATTTTAGTTCCAAAAATGATTTTGTTATTGGGCATGTTTGCCGAAGATGTATTTAGATTACCCCAAGCCATTTATCGATATTTTACAGAAGGTGATACTGCAAAAGGCAACTATTTTGCTACCAGAAGACAATTTATAAGCAAGTTAGCAATGGGTTTAGCTGCCATTCCGTTAGCATCTATTATTTATGGAATTTATAGAGGAAAGTATAACTATAAAGTTTTAAAATACACCTTACATTTTGAAGATTTACCAGGGGCTTTCGATGGTTATAAACTCACCCAGATAAGTGATATACATTCTGGGAGTTTTGATAATATGGAAAAGGTGAAGTATGCTGTTGATTTAATTAATGAACAAAAGAGCGATGTGATTTTATTTACTGGTGATATGGTAAATAATAAGGTTGAAGAATTAGTACCATATAAAAATGTTTTTAATAAATTAAAAGCTAAAGACGGCTTGTTTTCGGTACTTGGGAATCATGATTATGGCGATTATGTAACCTGGGATTCTGATGAAGCAAAACATCAAAATTTAGAAGATTTGAAAAGCCTTCAAAAAGAAATTGGATTCACTGTGCTTTTAAACGAAAGCAAATTTCTAGAGAAAAATGGCGACCGCATAGCTTTAGTAGGTGTTGAAAACTGGGGAGCAGGCGGCTTTAAAAAGGCAGGAGATTTAAAAAAAGCATCTCAAAATATTAACGAAAACGATTTTAAGATATTAATGAGCCATGACCCATCACACTGGGAAAAAGAGGTTATTCAAGACGATTATCACTATCATTTAACATTAAGTGGGCACACCCACGGTATGCAATTTGGCATAGAAATACCAGGTTGGTTTAAATGGAGCCCAGTAAAATGGCGCTATAAATATTGGGCTGGTATTTATCAAGAGCTGGGTCAATATATAAATGTTAATCGAGGTTTTGGATATTTAGCGTTTCCTGGGCGTGTTGGTATTTGGCCAGAAATAACGGTTATAGAACTTAAAAAAGGCATAAATAATGCATAATTGCTAAGAAATGCTATATTTACTATGAAGTTTTATATTTTATGTTAAAAGGCATAGTGAACCTATTTTTAACGCTATAGATAAAAAAACAAATAAAAATTGTAGGTTTGTAAGAGTACTTCTGATTAATAAATAATAAAGTATGTCGAAATTTGGAGAACTAATAGATGTAGAAATTCCAGTTTTGTTAGATTTTTATACAGAATGGAGTGATCAAACCGAGCCGATGCATCTAATTTTACGAGATGTTGCTGCAGCTTTGGGCGATAAAGCAAAGGTTATAAAAATTGATGTCGAAAAAAACCAAGAACTTGCAGAAGCTCTACGGGTAAAGACGTTGCCAACACTTATCATCTATAAAGATGGCGAGATGAAATGGCGTCAAAGTGGCGAGCAAGACGCTAATACACTCATAAGTATTATTCAAGATTATATCTAAAATCTCAAAAAGGAACTGACTATTAAATGTTTGGGCGTTACCACAAGGGTCGGGCTTTACGTTACAATCTTTAGCGAAAAAGCAAAAGGATTTTCACTGCAATCCCTAACGCAAAGCAGAACTACAATTTAACTTTATAACCAGTTTAATAAGCAGAATTTAAAGTTTCAAAGCGATATCCTATTTCACTAAAATGCTTTAGAATCTTAGGCAATGTATATTGCATATTTCTCGAAGCTTTTATACTATCATGAAAAACAATAATACTTCCGGCAGTTGTATTGGTTAACACGTTTTCTAAACATTGTTCCTGTTCAACATTTTTGTCCCAATCAAAAGATAAAACATCCCACATAATTATTTTATAATCTAAGGCTATTAATTTTTTGCCTTGTTTTGGGGTTATTTGTCCGTAAGGAGGTCTAAAAAGGTTTATAATTAACGATTTTTGATTAACGATTGACGATTTATGAACATGGAATTCAGAATTTGAAATTTGAGCAGTTATAACTTCCTGAGCGTCTTTAATATTCTTTAAATAATCCTTTGCCTTAGTTGTCCAACCCTTTATATGGTTGTGCGTGTGGTTACCAATAGCGTGTCCGTCATTCAAAATACCCTTAAAGATTTCTGGATGTTTTTCAATGTTATTTCCAATACAAAAAAAAGTAGCTTTAGCGTTAAATTGATTTAAAACATCTAAAGTCCAATTAGTTATTTCGGGCGTTGGACCATCATCAAAAGTTAAGTAAATAACCTTTTCAGTTGTCGAAATGTCCCAAATATAATTTGGAAATAATTTCTTAGCAACTAATGGTGTTTTTATAGGTGTTAAGGTCACGCCTTAAGGGTTAATTTGAGCTATCGCTTTCTATTTGTAATCCGTTATCAACAGGAACATCTTTATCTATTCGTATGTCATTTTCTGGTACATCTTCTCCGTAAAAATGACTAAAAGACCTCAGGTAATTATTAAAAATATCACCTTCAGCTTCTGCAAATTCAACATCATATTTTATTAAAACATCAACTAAGCCTTTATAACGCTGAATATCAGTATAAATATCTTCAAACATACGCTCTTGCTTATCCACTTTTAAACTGCTGTAATACGATAAGTTTTCTTGATATTTTTTAGCAACATCCTTAAACAAGCGTTGTGCTTTTTCGGTATTGCCAACTTCATAATACGCACCTATATAAGGTTCTAAAAGCGTATAATAACCAAAGTATTCAACAGGCATATTATCCATGGCTATATCTGCTACTTCTTCAGCTTTATCAAGTTTATCTTCATTAATTAACTGTTCTGCTAATCGTGCTAAATTACCTCTGTAAGTGATTGAGTTTTTACGTGTTTCAACATCATGATAAATGTCAGAACTCCCACTATTACCCCAATCCCAATTTTTAACTTTTTCATACATCAATTCACTATCAACACGGCCCATATCAAAAGGATTGGCTCTGTCTACTGGGGTTTTAATAGGCACTAACTTATAGCACATACCATCTAATTGTAAATAGTCTTTCATCCAGATATAATCATCATCACCAAAACTACCACCAGTAAAATAAATAGGGCGTTTCCATTCATTGTTGGCAACAATATCTAGCATCAACAATCGATTTTTGTAAAGTGCGCCACCAGAAATTTTAATATCAATATGTGGTACAATCTTATCTACATCCTCAGGTTTTACAATGCCAAATCTTATGGCATTTTCTTTATTTACTGGAATTCTTAAATGCGGTGTTGGTAAATAAGTGGCATTGGCATCTTGACTTCTAACATCCGATAAGTCTATACCGCGTTGCTGTAATACGTATTTGTATTTTGTTTTAGGGTTGTCGCTTGCAACAAAATCCAGAAACTGTTTAACATCTAAAGTATCATTAATGACTTGCTGGATGATAATATAATCATTAGTGCCATATTTATATAAATCATGTGTTAATTGAGATGGCACAGGATCGCTCTCATAAGCTTTACGTTTCATTTGGTCTATATACCAATCGGTTTGAAATAAACTGGTGTTTACGACTCTAACATCAGTTCTATAACCTTCAATTTCTTGGGCATACCATAGCGCAAAAGTATCATTATCACCAATAGTAAATAGAATACCATTTTCAGCACAAGAATCTAAATACATCTTAGCCATGGCTTTTGCAGTGTATTTGCCAGATCGGTCATGGTCATCCCAATTGTTGGCAGCTAAAATTCCTGGAACTAGTATTAGGCATACTACAGTTATAATTGGTGCTGCCAGTTTTTTAGGCATATACTTTTTGAGGACATCATAAATAGCATAAACTCCAAAACCAATCCAAAGTGCAAATACATAAAAAGACCCAACTACAGAATAGTCACGTTCTCTAGGTTCAAAAGGACGCACGTTTGTATAGACTTGAATAGCGATTCCTGTAAATAGGAAAAATACCAGCATCACCCAAAATAGTTTTTTGTCTTTGTTGTACAAAAAGAAAAACCCGATAAGCCCTAAAATTAAAGGCAGTAAATAGTAAGTATTTCTAGCTTTATTATTTTTAACATCACTTGGTAAATTATCTTGAGACATACCCAAGTGCCATTCATCAATAGGTTTTATACCAGAAATCCAATTCCCGTGATTGTCATAACGACCTTGAATATCATCTTGTCTTCCAGAAAAATTCCACATAAAATAACGCCAATACATATAACCCAATTGGTATTCAAATAGGTAAACAATATTACTTGCTAAAGAAGGTTTTTCTATATCAATGTAGTCTTTAAACTGTTTTAAGAAATCGTTATAATCTTCATAATCAATATTACCTTGAGCTACATCATTTCTAAAATTTGAAACAGCTGTACGCAATTCATTTTCCATTTGATAATCTGGCTTCAGTTTAAAATCTAAAAAACCAGAAAACATCATATAATTTTCGGCATGTTCAGTACTCCACATTCGCGGTAGGATAGAAGCATGTTTTGAATTGTAATTCTGTTTAGCATTTTTCCAATCATTAACTACAACATATTCACCCTTCTCTTCGTTTTTTTCATATTTAGGCTTATCATCAACATAAGGATTGTTATCATCTAAATAGGCGTATTGGTCTGTGAATTGAGGTCCATAAAATAAATGTGTTTTAGGGTATTGTTCTAAGTTATAATAGGCTAATAATTCTCTGGCACTAGAAGGGTTGTTTTCATTAATAACCACATTTGCATTAGCGCGAATAGGTAACAGTAACCAAGTAGAAAAACCAATAATCAAAAAGGTTAAACAAAGAATGGATGTATTTAAATGGGTGTAATTTTTTTGACGCGTATATTTTAAAGCGTAAAATATAAGAGCTACCAAAGCAATACCAGCAATAATAGATCCTGAATTAAAAGGTAATCCAATAGTATTAACAAAAAACAGCTCAAAAGCACTAAATATTCTAAGGATGTTTGGTGCTAATAATTTAAACACAAAAAGTAAAACACCTACTGAAACCACATTAGCTATAATAAAATTTTGAATGGTAATCGTTTTGTAGTTTTTAAAGTAATAAATAAGTCCGATAGCGGGAATAGTTAATAACCCCATAAAGTGAACTCCAAAAGAAAGCCCAATAACAAAAGCGATTAAAATAAGCCAGCGATTACCTCGAGGTTTAACCATGTCTTGTTCCCAACGCAATCCTAACCAGAATAAAACGGCCATAATTAAAGTCGCCATGGCGTAAACTTCAGTTTCAACCGCATTAAACCAAAATGAATCGGTAAAAGCAAAAGCTAAACTTCCTACTAATCCACTGCCCAAAATAGCCATAGTTTTACCTTGAGACATCTCTTTTTTCTCTCCGACTAATTTCTGAAGCAATAAAGTAATGGTCCAAAACATAAATAAAATAGTGAATGCACTGGCTACGGCACTCATCATATTCATCATAAAACCAACTTGCGAAGGTTCAAAAGCAAACATAGAGAAAAAGGCACCCATCATTTGAAATAAGGGCGCTCCTGGAGGATGACCTACCTGAAGTTTGGCCGAGGTTAAAATATATTCACCCGCATCCCAAAAACTTACTGTAGGTTCAACCGTTAAACTATATGTTATAAGCGCTATTAAAAAAGAAAACCAACCTAAAATGGTATTCCATTTTTTATAGTTTAAATGTGCCATTTGTATATGTGTTTATTTGCTTTGGCGAATTTAACAATAAATATGAAATGACACATAACTATTTAGTTTGTCTTAACATATAAGAAAAATACTCAAAAGGCATAAAGAAATAAAATAATAATAACCGCGAACTCATGGTATCACAAACGTTTTTAATTAAACGTTGCCTAATGACGATTATTTTGCAAAAAATACTTGTGCAAAGAAAATTTTATATTAAATTTGCACTCTCTTTTGAGATTTTGGCCTATGGTGTAACTGGTAACACGTTTGTTTTTGGTGCAAAAGAGTATAGGTTCGAGACCTATTGGGCCAACTTTAATTTAACCCTAATTATGAAAATAGTTAGGGTTTTTTATTGGAATTAATCATAATAGGGCGAGAAGTTTATGGGCCAACATTAATTATAAAATCCTAATCATTAATTTGATTGGGATTTTTTTATTTTTAAAAGTGTGTTCTTTGGGCGCCTGCTGGCAGGCAGGTCTTTTTTAAACATCATAGCGAGAACCAAAGACGAGGTTAACTCTTAAATGGTAAGTTTTATGTTTATTATTTTAAAAAGGATGCCGCTACAATCCCTAAACTTTAGTTTGCATTAGGCTTTCAAATAGCAATCACATCATTTTTTTAAGTAATTTTGCACACTGTTTTATTAACGATGAGCATTATTTCAAAAGACATATCAAAAGCTGTTGCACTTTTAAAAGCTGACAAACTTGTAGCGATTCCTACTGAAACCGTTTATGGTCTTGCAGGAAACATCTATAGCGAGAAAGCTATTAAAAGCATTTTTGAAACTAAAAAGCGTCCGTTTTTTAATCCGCTAATTGTTCATATTCCATCAGTAGAGCAATTAGAAAATATTGTAAGTCATATTCCTTCAAAAGCAAAATTGTTAGCCAAAACCTTTTGGCCAGGGTCAATGACGTTGGTACTTAAAAAGCAATCCACTATCCCCGATTTAATTACCGCAGGAAAAAACACGGTTGCAGTACGAGTACCAAACCATCCTATAACTTTAGAACTTTTAAAACAATTACCATTTCCATTGGCGGCACCAAGTGCAAACCCTTTTGGAAGTATCAGTCCAACAAAACCAGAACATGTAGCACGATATTTTAAAAACGATATTGATCTAGTATTAGATGGTGGCGCTTGTGCCAACGGTATAGAATCTACTATTATAGGTTTTGAAAACGATGACCCAATTATTTACCGTTTGGGCGCTCTTGCCATAGAAGATGTTGAAGCCGTAGTTGGCAAAGTAACTATCAAAAACAGTAAAGAAATCAGTCCGGATGCGCCCGGGATGTTAGATAGACATTATGCGCCTTCAACACAAACATTTCTAACCGATACTATTTCAGAAGAAATTAAAAAACATCTTGGAAAGCGTATTGGCGTTCTTGTTTTTAAATCAGACTTAAAAGACGATACTATTACAGCTCAAATCATCTTATCTAAACATGGTGATATGGTAGAAGCCGCATCAAAACTTTATGATGCCATGCACAATTTGGACCATCAAAATCTCGATGTTATAATAGCAGAACGTTTTCCAGATTTTGGCTTAGGAAAATCTATTAATGATAGGTTGCAACGCGCCACCTTTAGTAGTTAAATATTTCTTCTCTTAGCTATCTGATTTTCAACCACAAAAAAACCCTAAACTAGGTTTGGTAATCCAATAGTTTATCGTAAATTTGCAAACTCTTTTTGAAAGAGGAATGTTTAATAATTAAAAAATCAAAGTGTGGACACATTAAGCTACAAAACGATTTCAGCAAACAAAGCTACTGTAAATAAGCAGTGGGTTTTGGTTGATGCTGAAGGTCAAGCGCTTGGTCGTTTAGCTTCTAAAGTTGCAAAACTTATAAGAGGTAAACACAAGCCAAACTTCACACCTCATGTAGATTGCGGAGATAACGTTATTGTTATCAATGCTGAAAAAATCACGTTATCTGGTAACAAATGGACTGACAAGTCATACATTCGTCACACAGGATATCCAGGAGGTCAAAAAAGTTTAACAGCTACAGAATTGTTTGGAAAAGATCCTGCAAGAGTAGTAGAAAAATCAGTAAAAGGAATGCTCCCTAAAAACAAATTAGGTGCCGCTTTATTCCGTAACCTAACAGTTGTTGTTGGTACAGAGCATGCACATGCAGCTCAAAAACCAAAAGCAATTAACTTAAACGAATTCAAATAAATGGATGTAATTCACAAAATTGGCCGTAGAAAAACGGCTGTTGCGCGCGCTTATGTTGCCCCAGGAAAAGGTAACATTACAATCAATAAAAAAGACTTAGCTAATTATTTTACTACCGCTACTTTACAGTACAAAGTAAAACAACCTTTAGTTTTGACTAACAATGACGCCAACTTTGATATTACAGTAAATGTATTCGGAGGTGGTATTACTGGTCAAGCAGAAGCTGTTCGTTTAGCGCTTTCTCGCGTAATGTGCGAGATTGATGCTGAAAACAGATTAATCTTAAAACCAGAAGGTTTATTAACAAGAGACCCAAGAATGGTTGAACGTAAGAAATTCGGTCAGAAGAAAGCTCGTAAGAAATTTCAATTCTCTAAACGTTAATTTATCCTCAACTGGGTTGGGGATCTGTTTATCAGTTATCTCAATCTTGTTGAACCCAATAAAAATAAATAATAAACAGTTATTGTTGTCCTAGTCCAAATAAAGACAGGATTTAGTTAAGCATCTAAATGATTAAGGCGAATTTTAAAAATGACCACTTAATCATTGCTAATACAACAGAACGTAAACTATTACAAAATGGCAGTAGAAGTAAAAGAATTACTTGAAGCAGGTGTGCACTTCGGACACCTTACACGTAAGTGGGATCCAAACATGGCACCTTACGTATATATGGAGCGTAATGGCATCCATATTATAAACCTTTACAAAACAGCGGCTAAAATTGACGAAGCCGGAGCAGCATTAGCAAAAATCGCAGCTTCAGGACGTAAAATTTTATTCGTTGCAACAAAAAAGCAAGCGAAAGATATTGTTGCGGAAAAAGCTGGAGACATTAATATGCCTTACATCACTGAAAGATGGCCAGGTGGCATGTTAACTAACTTTGTTACTATTAGAAAAGCTGTTAAAAAAATGGCTACTATTGATAGAATGAAGAAAGACGGTACGTTCATGACTTTATCTAAAAAAGAACGTTTACAAGTAGATCGTTTAAGAGCTAAGTTAGAAAAAAACTTAGGTTCAATTAACGATATGACTCGTTTACCAGGGGCGCTGTTTGTTGTAGATATTAAGCGTGAGCATATCGCGATTAAAGAAGCTCAAAAATTAAACATTCCAATTTTTGCAATGGTTGATACCAATTCAGATCCTCGTGAAGTAGATTATGTTATCCCTGCAAATGATGACGCTTCTAAATCGATAGATAAAATCTTAACGCATGTAACATCTGCAATATCTGAAGGATTAGCAGAACGTAAAGCTGAAAAAGATGCAGCTGCAGCTCCTAAAGAAGAAGCGCCAAAAGCTAAAACTGAAGCAGTAGTTGAAACTAAGGCTGAAGTAGTAGTTGAGACGAAAGCTGAAGTTGTAGTTGAAAAAGCTGCGCCAAAAGCAAAAGCAGCATCAGCTAAAAAAGCTGCTGCTGAAGAAGAAGAATAAATAACATTAATACAACACAAATAAGTCGTTTAGTTCTTTTTTGAAAAAATATTCCTTGACGTTTCGGCGTCAAGGTTTCCTATTTAAGTGTCATTCCCGCGAAGGCAGGAACCTCGTCCAAAATTTGAACGACTTTTTTAAATTATTATAACTATGAGTACTACAGTAAAAATAACAGCCGCTGAAGTAAATAAATTAAGACAAGCTACAGGTGCAGGTATGATGGACTGCAAAAAAGCCTTAGTTGAAGCTGAAGGAGATTTTGATAAAGCTATCGCAGTTCTTCGTAAAAAAGGACAAAAAGTAGCTGAAAAAAGAGCAGATAGAGATTCATCTGAAGGTGCTGCTGTATCAAAAATTAATGCAAGCCAAACGCAAGGTGTTGCTATTGTTTTAGGATGTGAAACAGACTTTGTTGGTAAAAACGAAAACTTTATAGCATTAGCTAATGAGTTAGCTGACATCGCATTAAGCACGAATTCAAAAGAAGACTTTTTAGCTGCTGATTGTGGAGGCATGAGTGTTGCTGAAAAACTAATTGAGCAAACTGGTGTTATTGGTGAAAAATTAGACATTACGGCTTTTGAGAAATTAGAAGCGCCTTATGTTGGTTCTTATGTTCATATTAACAAAATTGCTGCTTTAGTCGGATTAACTGCAAAAGTTGATAATGCTGATGTTTTAGTGAAAGACGTTGCAATGCAAGTAGCTTCTATGGGAGCAACTTCATTATCTTACAAAGATTTTGATCCTGCTTTTGTAGCATCAGAAACTGAAGCAAGAATCGCAGTCATTGAAAAAGATAATATTGAATTAGGTCGTTTAGGTAAAACACTTAAAAATGTACCTAGCTATATTTCTATGGCACAATTAACTCCTGAAGTTATAGCTGAAGCTGAAAATGTTGCAAAAGCTGAATTAAAAGCTGAAGGTAAACCAGAACAAATCTGGGATAGAATTTTACCAGGTAAAATGGAGCGTTTTATTTCTGATAATACAACTTTAGATCAAGAACAATGTTTGTTAGATCAGAGGTTCATTAAAGATGACAAGAAAACGGTTGCTGCATATGTTTCTACTTACGGTGAAGTTGAAATCGTAGGTTTCAAACGTGTTACAGTAGGATAACAAATTCCTGCGAATCCCGATATCTATCGGGAAAAAACCAAATACAATTCAAACCACTATTCTTTTTAAGAGTAGTGGTTTTTTTTATTCAAAATTCGAGTTTCATATAAAATAAAAAAATAAAAAAATTGTGTAGCTTTGTCCAACCTCAGTAAATAGCTCATGAAATAAGCCAAGACAATAACTTTAACCTAAATGTAAATTGGCGAATTACATCAGACAATTAAAACAAAAAGATAAAATAACTGATGAAATATAAAAGAATACTCCTCAAACTATCTGGTGAAGCCTTAATGGGAAACCGTCAATACGGTATAGACCCAGATCGATTGGCAGAATACGCTCAAGACATTAAAACAATTACCGATTTAGGTATAGAAGTTGCCGTAGTTATTGGTGGTGGAAATATTTTTAGAGGCGTTGCAGGAGCAAGTAAAGGAATGGATCGCGTACAAGGCGATTATATGGGCATGTTAGCAACCGTAATTAACGGTTTAGCATTACAAGGTGCTTTGGAAGATGCTAACATTCCAACAAGATTACAAACAGCCATTAAAATTAATGAGGTAGCAGAACCCTTTATAAGAAGAAAAGCGATGCGTCATCTAGAAAAAGGACGTGTTGTTATTTTTGGTGGCGGTACAGGAAACCCCTATTTCACTACTGATTCTGCAGCTGTTTTACGAGCTATAGAAATTGAAGCTGATGTAATTTTAAAAGGAACAAGAGTCGATGGGATTTATAATGTTGATCCTGAAAAAGATGATAAGGCCATTAAATTTAATTCAATATCATTTGATGATGTATTAAGAAAAGGATTAAAAGTTATGGACACTACTGCGTTTACTTTGAGTCAAGAAAATAAATTACCAATCATTGTTTTTGATATGAACAAAAAAGGAAATCTGCTTAAAGTAGTTTCTGGAGAAAATATAGGGACGGTAGTTAACGTTTAATACCAAATGAATTTTAAAATATTATTTGGTATAATTTCTTGGCGTAATTTTTGAATCAGTATATATAATTTGAAATAAAAGTTTAAAACAATGAACGAAGACATACAATTTATATTAGATGCAACAAAAGAGGCTATGATTAATGCCATAAAGCATCTTGAAAAAGAATTTGTAAACATAAGAGCAGGTAAAGCTAGTCCTGCAATGCTTGGTAGTGTTATGGTAGACTACTACGGCTCGCAAACGCCTTTAAGTCAAGTTGCCAATGTGAATACCCCTGATGGTAGAACTATTACAGTTCAACCATGGGAAAAAAGCATGCTTCAAGAAATAGAACGAGGTATTGCCTATGCAAATCTTGGATTTAACCCAATGAACAATGGTGAAACCATTATTATTAATGTGCCGCCATTAACTGAAGAACGCCGTAGAGATTTGGCTAAACAAGCTAAAGCTGAAGCTGAAGATGCTAAAGTAAGTATTAGAGCCGCTCGTAAAGATGCAAATAACGATATCAAAAAAAATGAGGACGTTTCTGAAGACTTAAAGAAAAATGCTGAAATAGATGTGCAAGAAATGACAGATACTTACGTTAAAAAAGTCGATGATCTTTTCGATAATAAAGAAAAAGAAATCATGACCGTATAATTTTATACCAATTAAATTAATATTAAGGCGACATTTCAGTCGCTTTTTTTATAAACATTTAGTTTCTAGGTCTTATACCAATTATCACTCAAAACAATCCATATAATTTGTTTCTATTTCGCTCATATTTCAATATAAAATAAAACCGTAACTATGGCTATGCTTATATTTTCTATTTCATCTGAACAAAATATAATTCAAATTATTTATAGCCCATTTTAAATAATAATTGGTATTACAAATGTTAAAACGTTATTGTTTTTTTATTTTAATTATTTGCACAACTCTAGTGCAAGCGCAATCATTCCATGAAAAAGTTCCAGAACCTAGACAAGACTCCATTAAAAAAAAGGAATTATTAAAAAACCTTGGAAATGGTTTCCTTCCTTCAAAATATTTTAATCTAGATTTACGATACTTAATAAAGTATAACCAATACGAAGGCGTAAGAACTGGTCTTGGTGGTATTACTAATAATGCTTTTTCAGAAAAATACAGAATTAACAGCTACCTTGTTTATGGTTTTAGAGACCATCGTTTTAAATATAGTATTGGGGGCGGTTTTAGATTGGCCGAAAAAACGAACACTTGGATAAACCTATCTTATACAGATGATTTACAGGAAACCGGAAGTACAAAATTTCTAACAGACAAACGGTTTTTTCAATTTTTTGAACCTCGTTTGTTGAATATTAATTTATTTTACAAACATATTACAAAAGCCATTGCATTAGAACACCAACTTTTACCTAATTTATTATCTGAAACAGAATTTGCAATAAGCAACATAGATCCTACCTATAATTACAGCTACGTATTAGATAATATAGCTACTAATTCTTTTCATTTAAGTACTGCTAAAATAGCTTTTCAATGGAGTCCATTTAGCACTTTTGAATCTTCAGAAAAAGGAATTAAAGAAACCCAAGATGGTTACCCGAAATTTACTTTTCAGTACACTAAAAGTTTCAAAGATGTTTTTGGTAGTAATTTTGGTTTTTCAAAATTCGACTTTAGAACCATTCATAAAATTGGAAAAGGTGAAGATTCGTTTTCAAAAATCACCATCGTTTCTGGAATCGCTAGCGGAAATATTCCTATTACTCATTTATATCATGCCTATCCTAACAATATCACAAAAGAAACAATATTACAACGTTTTTCTGTGGCGGGTTTAAATAGTTTTGAAACCATGTATTTTAATGAATTTTTTTCAGATAAATTTGCCACATTTCAACTAAAACATTTTATAAAACCATTTAATATTTCAGTGCGATACAAACCCCAATTGGTTTTAATTACGAGATTCGCTATTGGAGATATGGATAACCCTGAGAGGCATCAAAACATTTCGTTTGGTTCATTAAAAAAAGGCTATACAGAATCTGGTTTTGAGCTTAATAAATTACTATTTGGTTTTGGTTTAAGCTGTACTTATCGATATGGTGCTTATTATTTACCAGAGTTTGGTGATAACGTTGCAATTAAGTTTACATTTAACGTCACATTATGACGTATTATACTTGTTTTTTCTACCTTTGCCCATCTTTTAGCTAAAGCATGTTTAAACTTTTTACAAAAGACTTTTGGGATGTTACCGCAAGATTGATTTTACGTAATAAAATTTTGATTCTTGTTGGTATTCTTTTGGTTACTATTTTCTTTAGTCGTCAATGGGAAAACATGCGTTTAGCCTATAGTGAGGCTAATATGTTGCCCGACGATCATGAAGTAAATATTACTTATAATAATTTTTTAAAAACCTTTGGCGAAGAGGGAAACCTTATTGTTTTAGGGGTAAAGGACAGTTCTCTTTTTACGGTAGAAAAATTAAATGCTTGGAATAAACTTTCAGAAGATTTTAAAAGCAATGAATCTGTTGAAACAGTCATTTCAATAAAAGACCTTCAAAAATTAATAAAAGATACTAAAAATGAAAAGTTCAACTTAGAACCTTTTATTAAAGACTCCATTACATCTTTAGCCCAAATTGAAACACTTCAAAACGAGCTTTTCAATAAATATCCATTTTACGATAATTTCTTATTCAATAAAGAAACAAAAACCATACGAACGGCTATTTATATGGATAAAGCCATTGTAAATACATCGGCAAGAAAAGATTTTATTATTGATATTTTAATTCCAAAGATTAAAACTTTTGAAACCAAATATAATTTAGATGTCCGTGTTTCAGGCATGCCCTATATCAGAACTTTAAACTCGCAAAATATTGTTGACGAAATTAATTTATTTGTTATTGCTGCTTTGCTTGTAACATCTATTATTTTCTTTTTCTTTTTTAGGTCATTTCGAGCCACTTTCATTTCGCTTATTGTAGTATGTATTGGTGTAGCGTGGACTTTAGGAATTATAGGTCTATTGGAATATGAAGTAAGTGTTTTAACCGCACTAATTCCTCCTTTAATTATTGTAATAGGTATCCCAAACTGTATTTTTCTAATTAATAAATATCAGCATGAAGTAAAACTACATGGTAATAAGGTGAAATCGTTACAACGTGTTATCACAAAAATTGGTAATGCAACACTGATGACTAACGTAACAACGGCTTCTGGTTTCGCTACTTTTATTTTAACCGAAAGTAAACTTTTAAAAGAGTTTGGTATTGTAGCATCACTAAGCATTTTAGCTATTTTTATTCTCTGTTTATTGATTATACCTATTATATATAGCTTCATGCCTTATCCTAAAGATCGCCACTTAGAGCACTTAAACAAGCGTTGGATAGGTGGTTTTGTTAATTGGATGGAAGGTATGGTAAGGCAAAAAAGAATTGCTATCTATATTACTTCTGTAGTTTTACTAGTTGTAAGTATCATTGGGATTTATCAAATAAAAATATCAGGTAGCTTAATTGAAGATATGCCTCAGGAATCTGAATTTGTAAATGATATTCGATTTTTTGAAGATGAATTTAATGGTATTATGCCATTAGAAATTATGGTAGATACCAAGCGTAAAAAGGGCGTGATGAAGCTTTCCACGCTTAAGCGCATGGATGCACTTGAAGATTTAATTATCGAAATTCCAGAGCTTTCAAAGCCCATTTCTGTAGTTAGTTTGGTTAAATATTCTAAACAAGCCTATTACAATGGCAATACTAAATTTTATCAGTTGCCAACCTCTCAAGAAAATAGTTTTATTCTAACGTATGCAAAAAACTCATCTTCAAACATAGACTTACTAAAAAACTTTGTAGATAGTACTGGACAATATGCTCGTATCACCACTTTTATGAAAGATATTGGCACCGACAAAATGGAACGTATTGAAGAAAATCTTCAAACAAAAATAGACAAGGTTTTTCCCAAAGAACGCTATGATATTACCATGACAGGTAAAGCCTTAGTGTTCCAAAAAGGCACAAAATATCTTGTTAAAAATTTAGTCATATCACTCACATTAGCCATACTTTTAATTGCTTTATTTATGGCTTATATGTTTCGATCTGGACGAATGATAATCATATCCCTCATTCCAAACTTATTACCACTTCTTGTAACAGCTGGTTTAATGGGTTACATAGGAGTGCCTATAAAACCTTCAACAATTTTAGTATTCAGTATTGCTTTTGGTATTTCGGTTGATGATACCATTCATTTTTTAGCAAAATACAGACAAGAACTTCAAGCTAATAATTGGAAAATTAAAGTCTCGGTTTATGGTGCTTTACGCGAAACTGGGGTAAGCATGTTTTACACCTCTATTGTTTTGTTTTTTGGTTTCTCAGTATTCACAATTTCAAGTTTTGGAGGCACCGTAGCTTTAGGAGCTTTAGTTTCAGCAACATTATTATTTGCCATGTTGTCTAATTTACTGCTTTTACCCTCTTTATTACTTTCTTTAGAACGTAGCATTGCAAACAAACAGGTGCTTAGAAAACCTTCCATAAATATTATTCCTGAAGACGACGACGTAGTGAATTAAAATCTAATTATTCAAAAAAAATATCAAATTTCAACGCCTTTAAATTTTGAAATTTAGAAATTGAATTTTGATGAATGAAACCATTATATTTACATTATTAATTTTAAAAAAGAGTGACTTTGAAAACTGTTTCAGAATTATTATCGGAAGATATTATTATCCCAGAGGTAGAAATTAAAGGCTGGGTAAGAACCTTTAGAGCAAATCGTTTTATTGCTTTAAATGATGGCTCAACAATTAATAATATTCAGTGTGTGGTAAATTTTGAAAACTTTGATGAATCCTTATTAAAAAGAGTTACAACTGGAGCCGCAATTCATATTAAAGGCGAACTTGTTGAAAGCCAAGGTAAGGGGCAAAAAGTTGAAATTCAAGTTAGTGAATTAGATGTTTTAGGAGACTCAGACCCCGATACTTATCCCATTCAGCCAAAAAAACATTCTTTTGAGTTTTTAAGAGAAAATGCACACTTACGCACCAGAACAAATACCTTTAGTGCTGTTATGCGATTACGTTCAGCACTCTCTTTTGCTATTCATAAATACTTTAATGATAACGGGTTTTATTACATGCACGCGCCAATTATTACTGGAAGTGATGCTGAAGGTGCTGGCGAAATGTTTAAAGTATCAAGTCTTGATGCTAAAAACCCACCTTTAAATGATGAAGGAAATATTGATTATTCAAAAGATTTCTTCGGAAAAGAAACCAATTTAACCGTTTCAGGACAGCTAGAAGCAGAAACTTATGCCATGTCTTTAGGTAAAGTCTATACTTTTGGGCCAACATTTAGAGCTGAAAACTCAAACACATCTCGCCATTTAGCTGAATTCTGGATGATTGAACCAGAAGTTGCTTTTATGGATTTAGCTGGAAATATGGATTTAGCAGAAGATTTTATGAAATCTGTTATAAAATATATTTTAGATAACAATCGTGAAGATTTAGAGTTTTTAGACAAACGTCTTCAAGACGAAGAAAAAACAAAACCTCAGGTAGAACGAAGCGATATGACTTTAATTGAAAAGTTAAAATTTATTACAGATAACAATTTTAAACGTGTTAGTTATACTGAAGCCATTGATATTTTGAGAAACTCTAAACCTAATAAGAAAAAGAAATTCAAATATCTAATAAACGAATGGGGAACAGATTTACAAAGTGAACATGAGCGTTTTCTAGTCGAAAAGCATTTTAAATGCCCCGTTATTTTGTTTGATTATCCTGCAAACATTAAAGCCTTTTATATGCGTTTAAATGAGGATGGCAAGACCGTTCGTGCCATGGACATTCTTTTCCCAGGAATTGGAGAAATAGTTGGTGGTGCGCAACGTGAAGAACGATTAGATGTTTTAAAAGAAAAAATGGCTGCTTTAAATATTCCAGAAGAAGAGCTTTGGTGGTATCTAGATTTACGCAAATATGGAACTGCTGTTCACTCAGGATTTGGTTTAGGTTTTGAGCGTTTAGTTATGTTTGCAACAGGGATGAGTAATATTAGAGATGTTATTCCGTTTCCTAGAACCCCTCAAAACGCAGAATTTTAGCAAAAAGTTAAAGAAAAGGGAACCTTGGTACAACTTTGGTATACTAATCCCTTTTTTTATCTTTGAGAAAGAACCTTAAATCAAAATATGCTTAAACAATATTTACAATTTAAATTATCACAAAAACTGTCGCCGCAGCAAATTCAATTAATGAAATTGATACAGTTGCCTACACAAGCTTTTGAGCAACGTTTAAAGCAAGAACTAGAGGAAAACCCTGCATTAGAAGGTGGAAAGGAAGAGCGTCAAGAAGACGAATTAGATTCTGATTTTGACAATTCTACTGACGACTATGAGGACAACGAATCAATAAATGCTGAAGATATTAATGTTGATGAGTATTTAAGTGATGATGAAATTCCAGATTACAGAACACATGCCAATAATTACAGTAGTGACGATGAAGAAAAAACGATGCCTTATGCAGCAGGCACTTCATTTACGCAACATTTAAAAAATCAATTAAACACTTATAGACTTTCTGATGAAGAACGTGATATTGCTGAATTTTTAGTTGGAAGTGTAGATGAAAGCGGTTATATAAGACGTGAATTAAGTGATATCATGGACGATTTGGCATTTACACAAAACGTTTATACCACTGAAGATCAAATTGAAAAAGTTCTAAAAATAGTACATCAACTAGACCCTGCAGGTGTTGGTGCACGCCATCTTCAAGAGTGTTTAAGTATTCAATTACATAGAAAAGCAAAAACAGTAGATACTGAATTAGCTGTTAATATTATTGATAATGCCTTTGATCAATTCACAAAAAAGCATTACAAAAAATTACTTCATAAATTTAACATTACTGAAATTCAGTTAAAACATGCCATATCTGAAATTGAGCATTTAAACCCCAAACCTGGAGGCTCTTATGCTGGAAATAACAGAATTGTAGAACATGTTGTGCCAGATTTTGCAATTAAAATTGTTGATGGTGAATTAGAATTAACACTTAACGGAAGAAACGCACCAGAACTTCATGTTTCTAGAGAATACAACAATATGCTTAAGGGCTATAAAGATGCCAAAGACAAGTCGAAATCACAAAAAGATGCGGTTATCTTCATTAAACAAAAACTAGATGCTGCCAAATGGTTTATTGAAGCTATAAAACAACGTCAGCAAACACTATTTGTTACCATGAGCTCAATAATGCATTACCAAAAAGAATACTTTCTTTCTGGTGATGAACGCAATTTAAGACCGATGATTCTTAAAGATATTGCAGATGAAATTAATATGGATGTTTCAACGGTTTCAAGAGTAGCAAACAGTAAATATGTTGACACGCCTTATGGCACCAAGTTGATAAAAGAATTCTTTTCTGAATCCATGAAAAATGATAAAGGAGAAGACGTTTCAACAAGAGAAATAAAGAAAATTCTCGAAACTGTAATCGAAGAAGAAAACAAGAAAAAGCCATTAACCGATGAGAATTTAGCTTCTATCTTAAAAGAAAAAGGGTATCCTATAGCCAGACGTACAGTTGCAAAATATAGAGAACAATTAGATATTCCTGTAGCACGTTTACGTAAAAAAATATAATGGATAAACTATTAAAGAGTATTTCATATATTTTTCATCCTTTGATAATGCCTTTATTGGGTGTCATTTTTTATTTTTCAAAATCACCTCGTTTCATTCCAATTGAAATAATTCAAGCTAAATTAGTATCCCTTTTTATATTAACTGTTATACTTCCTATTTTACTGTATTTATTGTTGAAAACAGTTGGAATAGTTCATACCATTAATCTTGAAACAACCAAAGAGCGTATTTATCCATTAATACTAAATGGTATTGTTATATTAATTGTTTTGCAACGCATTTTGACACCAACACAAGCTATTGAGCTTTACTTTTTCTTTGTAGGTATCCTTATATCTAATATGACTTGTTTATTACTTGCCATTATGAAATTTAAAGCAAGCATACACATGATAGCTATTTCTGGAGTGTTTATGTTTTTCGTAGCCCTTAGTATTCATTTTAGCATTAATATAAATGGAACTCTAGCCCTAACGGCCATAATAGTAGGTGCTATTGCAACCTCTAGACTACATTTAAAAGCACATACTTATATAGAGTTAATTATAGGGGTTTTTATTGGGTTTATGCCTCAACTAATTTTGGTAAACTATTGGTTATAGAGATTCCCATCTTCATGGGAATGAAGAAATTATTTATAAGATATAGAACATGAGTCCTATTTTTATAGCATTGATATCTAAGTTCTCGCCATTTATTTTTGCATCTTTTGAGAATATTGAATTTAAAGCATAATATATGTGAATGTTCCAAGTGTTATACCCAGCACTTAGTGTAAGTCCATATTGAACCTTATTAAAATCGTTATTGTTAGTGTGTTTTATTCGGCCTAAATCACCTTCATATTTTGAAGTATTTGCTACGATATAACCAAACTTAAATCCTGTATAAATACGCCAAAAATTATAATCTGTTGATGTTGATGTTCGCCATCGAAACTCTATAGGCACTTCTATTAAATGCGTTGAAAATTTGTTTTTGGAATACGTTTGACTATCCTCTAGAATGCTATACTCAAACGCATTCGTACTATTTTTATTTATAAAAAGGTCTTGATTAAATGAATTTGTAGAATAACCCAAACCGATGCCTATGGCAATATTTCTTGCTTTATTAATCGGCATATCTTTAATAAATCCTAAATGGAACCCTAATGAAAAACCACTTTGATTAAGATTATTAGGCTTTCTACCTAATAAGTTGTAGGTGATACCTGCATAAAATTGATCTTCTTTGTAAAGTGAATCAACTTCTTTAATCGTATTTTCTTGAGTATAACAAAAGGAAATACTTGATAAACAAAACAAGATCAAAAACAGATATCTCATCTAAGACTAATATTATGGGAGTTATAATATAACCTCACAATAATAATTAAAATTGTGAAGGCATTAAAAAATTAAAGGCGCTTTGAAATTTCAAAGCGCCTTTATATAAAATTAAGAATGTAAAATTAATCTCTTCCAAACACACTACCCTTTTTGGTTGTGTAGTTTAATTTAAGCGCATTAACTTTACGTAGCTCTTGCTTTATATCACCAATTAATCCCATATTGGCATCACCATCAACTTTTAAGGCTGTAGTTAAAAATGGAATTAACTCCTCACGCTTGGAAGCGCGTTCCTGGGCAATAAAAGCAGCAATATCTTTTACGCTAGCAAAGTCATCATTAAGCTGTATTCTTGCTTCAGTACCATACTGTTTGTAATTTTGACTTGGTTGACCTGCATATATATACATGACCAAATCTTTTTTGTCAAGTTTCTCAACTTGATCGGCGAAAGGTAAATTATTTGCAATTTTTAAGGTATTTTGCCTCATCACAGTGGCAACCATAAAAAAGAACAATAACATAAATACGATATCAGGCAATGATGCTGTATTAACCGCTGGCATATCGCCACTTTTTTTCTTATTAAATTTAGACATATCTATAAATGTTAAATTTTAATCTATTGTACTTCTGAAAGCTTTTGAGGGTAATCAACCTTTATTTGATCAATTTTCTCTTTCAGCTTATCTTTATTTCCAGGCCAATTTACATCCTTATAATTAGCTTCCATTTCTGTAAATGGTTTACCATATAAGGCTTCGGCTCTGGCATCTCTTAACTCATTATATGCCGCAACTAATTCATTTTGCACAGCAATGTATGTTTTATAGGATGTTTCTCGTTCGTTCTTTAAAGAAATAATAGCTTTATCAGGATTATCTGAAGAAGAAGGATCCTTTTTACCTTTACAGTAAGTACATGATCCATCTCCGCCATTATCTAAAAACTCTCTGGCTGCTTTTCGCAAATCTTTCAATTCCATTATATCATCCTCTACAAGTAATTGATCTTTACCATTTAATAAAACCGTAAAAATGTTTTTTTGCTTTATAATAACATCTTCGTCAGACTCTTCCATAGGTGGGAGTTTTCTGTTAATACCAGAATCTGTTTCGATTGTTGTCGTTACTAAAAAGAATATTAATAGTAAGAAAGCAATGTCGGCCATGGAGCCTGCATTTACTTCTGGTGCTGCTCTTTTTGCCATAATTTATTTATTAAAAAGTTTTTTTACTCCTCCTAATAGCATAGAGCCTATTGCCAATACTGCAAGAATGTAAAAAGCATTTAATCCAGCTCCTACATTTTTTGATATCGCTTCAGTAATTCCTAATCCTTTATCATTAAAAGGTTGTAAGTTTAAATCTGAACCAGATGATATAACATAAGATATAATGATTACCACTGCAAATGCACCAACCGTCATTAAAGTCTTTTTAATATCTCCTGCAAATAATCCTTTTATTACAAATAATAAAACTAACAGAATCACTATGCCTAATACCGCATAAGCTATCAATAGCATATTACCGCTCATACTTAGAGCTGTATCTTCATCTCCCGCAATAATTATTAGTGCAACAATCGCACCAATAATAGCTAGGGCAAAAGCTACTATTTTTAAAATTTTATGTAAACCCATAATTCTTTTATTTAATTATATTATTATTTCTTGTTTCTAATTAATAGATCCATTAACGTAATAGAAGCATCTTCCATATCGTTAACAATACTATCAATTTTAGCAATAATATAATTGTAAAAAATTTGAAGTATGATGGCTACTACTAAACCAAATACCGTTGTTAAAAGTGCTACTTTAATACCTCCAGCAACAAGTGATGGTTGCATATCTCCAGCAGCCTCAATTTTATCAAATGCTTGAATCATACCTATTACCGTACCCATGAAACCAAGCATTGGTGCCAGTGCAATAAATAATGAAATCCAAGATACATTTTTCTCTAATTGACCCATTTGAACACCACCGTAAGCTACAACAGCTTTCTCAGCAGCATCTAAACCTTCATCTGTCCTATCTAAACCTTGATAGTAAATGGATGCAATAGGTCCTTTTGTATTTCTACAAACTTCTTTAGCAGCTTCAACACCACCAGAAGATAAAGCATCTTCAACATCTTGCGTTAATTTCTTAGTGTTTGTAGTTGATAAGTTTAAAAAGATAATTCTTTCTATAGCAATTGCTAATCCTAGAATTAAACATAATAATACAATACCCATAAAGCCTGGGCCTCCTTCAATAAATCTCTTTTTTAATTCTTGATGAAATCCAAGTTCTTCAGCAGGTGCTGCGTCATCTTGTGTCATTGTTGTAACTGTTGCTACAGCTGTACTAGTGTTAGCAATTGTAGTTGCATTAGCAGTTCCGAATGCCACCATTACAGTTATGGCAAGGATAGAAAATAATCTTTTCATGTTTCGATCTTAATTTTATTAGTTAAAGTGTTAAAGATATAAAAAAAAAGTAATTAAAAATAATAAAAAAAAACAGCAGAGAGGAAGGGATTCGAACCCTCGATACGCTATTAACGCATACACGCTTTCCAAGCGTGCGCCTTAAGCCACTCGGCCACCTCTCTTTATTTAAAAAACTAATTACTGCGGTCCAAATAACAAAAAAAAAATTAAAGACTAAAACTTTAAGAGTTAATTTTAAGTCATTTCTCCGCGCAAAGGTGCTTCATATATGGTTTTGAAGGTGTTACCAGAAATATTTTGTCCCAACATATACATCAATTTAGCCACAGCAGCTTCTGTAGTGATATCTTTTCCTGAGATTACACCAATTTTTTTTAGGGCACTACTCGTTTCATAATGGCCCATCATAACACTTCCGCCAGAACATTGTGTAATATTTATAATATGTATCCCTTTTGATATTGTATTTTTTAAAATATTGATAAACCATTTTTCAGTAGTACAATTTCCAGCACCATAGGTTTCAAGAATAACTGCTTTTAAATTGGAAGTATTAAGCACACTTTCTATAACTGACTTAGAAATACCAGGAAATAATTTTATAACTGCAATATTTTCATCTAAATTTTTATTAACCTTAAGTTTCTTTCTAAGATTTGGTTTGAACAAATATTCATAATTGATCTTTAGGTGTACTCCAGATTTAGCTAAATCAGGATAATTTAATGAAGCAAACGCCTGAAAATGTTCTGCATTGAGTTTGATTGTTCGGTTACCTCTATATAATTTATATTCAAAATATAAACACACTTCTTTAATTGCAGGCTTTCCTTTATTTTGCATTGAAGCCACTTGAATAGACGTAATTAAATTCTCTTTAGCATCTGTTCGTAAATCGCCAATAGGTAATTGAGACCCCGTAAAAACGACAGGTTTTGCCAAATTTTCTAGCATAAAACTTAAAGCCGAAGCCGTATAACTCATGGTATCGCTTCCATGTAATACTACAAAACCGTCAAATTTATTATAGTTAGTTTCAATTATTTCAGCAATTTGCACCCAATATTCGGGTTTCATATTGCTCGAATCTATTGGGTTTTTAAAAGACACTGTATCTATTTTACAATCTAAAAGTTGCAATTCTGGAATTTTGTCTAAAAGATTTTTAAAATTAAAGGCTTTTAAAGAGCCCGTTTTAAAATCTTTCACCATACCAATTGTTCCTCCTGTATATATAAGGAGTATGTTTGTTTTAGATTTAATCATGATTTATATTTTAAAAACATCTTTTGAGTTTTGTGTCGTTATTTCTGCAACATCTTCTTGAGAGACATTATAAATATCTGACAGTTTTTCTAATACCTTTATAATATACATACTTTCATTACGCTTTCCTCTGTATGGCGCTGGAGCCAAATAGGGTGCATCCGTTTCCAAAACAATATTTTCCAAATCTATTTGATTTAAAAACTGATCTATTTTTCCATTTTTAAAAGTTACTACGCCACCAATACCCAATTTCATATTATAAGAAATCGCTTGATGTGCTTGTTGAAGCGTTCCTGTAAAACAATGAAAAATTCCAAATAAATCATCGCTTTTTTCAGTTTCTAAAACTTCAAAAATAGCATCAAAAGCATCCCTACAATGAATAACAATTGGTAGTTTATATTGCTTCGCTAATTGAATTTGATGTTTAAATGCTTTTTTCTGAATATCTAATGTTGATTTATCCCAATATAAATCAATACCAATTTCACCTACTGCATAAAATTTTCGCTTTGCGAGCATCTCCTCAACATGTTTGAGTTCTTTTCTATAACCATCTTTAACATGTGTAGGATGCAAACCCATCATTAAAAATACATGTTCTGGGTTATCTTTTTCAAGTTGAAGCATTGAATCTGTATATGTAGAATCTATAGCTGGAATAAAAAAACGAGAAACACCTTGTTCAATAGCACGATTAATCATTTCGTTTCTATCCTCATCAAAAGCTTCGCTATATAAATGTGTGTGGGTATCTGTAATAATCAAAGTCGAAATTTTATGTTATACTATTTTGTAAAAATAATTGTTTTTACATGATTATATTTGTTTAAAACTAATTAGATGGAAACGTTGCAACATTTTCTGGAGCAAAAAGGCTATACCAAGGTGAAATTACACCTTACCAAAACAAATCATTTTGAAATAAAAGCCACCATAAATGGAAAAAAGGGACTGTTTATTTTAGATACAGGAGCATCAAGTTCTTGTGTGGGGTTTGAAGCCATAGAAACATTTAAACTTAAAGCAGAAGACTCCTTAATTAAAGCTGCTGGAGCGGGAGCTATTGATATGGACACTAAAACATCAAAGAAAAATAAGGTTAAAATTGGAAAGTGGATCAATAATAAAGTGGTTTTAGTTTTATTCAATCTAACGCACGTAAATACAGCACTTATAAACCACAATTCTAAACCAGTTGATGGTATTATTGGTGCAGATATTTTAAAAAAAGGGAAAGCCGTAATAGATTATGAAAAGAAATATCTATATTTAAAGTTATAAATTAATAGCAATCTAAATCTCTCTCTTAATCTAAATGAATACATCTATTGTCATAGCTGATGATCATCCATTAATGTTGCGTGGTTTAACAGATTTTTTAACCTCTAAAGGCTATAATATTATAGGTAGTGCAGAAGATGGTAATGCAGCTTACAATTTAATTGTAAAATTAAAACCAGAAATTGCGATTCTTGACATAAGAATGCCCTACAAAACTGGATTAGAAATTGCCGAAGCCTGTAAAAAAAACAATTTACCAACTAAAGTTATTCTTATAACTTTTGACAAAGAAGAAGAACTTTTTGATCAAGCTAAAGCGTTTAACGTTTTCGGTTATATTTTAAAAGAATTTGCCATTGAAGAAATAGAAACTTGTATAAGCCAGGTTATTAATGGTAAACCATATTTTAGCGAAGAAATAGCATCATACTTAAATGCGAGTACTTTAAATTTAAAACCTGAGACTTTAGAAGCTCTTACCAGAGCTGAATTAAAAATTGTAAAGCTTATTTCAGAAAATAAAACAAGTCTGGATATTGCTGATGAATTATCAATTTCTGTTAGAACTGTAGATAAGCATCGTAGTAATATTGTACATAAACTTGAATTAGACAACAAACCCACTTCCCTTTCTATTTGGGCCACTTTAAATAAAGATTTTTTGTAATACCTTTTACCAATTGAAATTAATAAAAGTTATAAAATACGTAGTAGTACGTATTTCGTATATCACTTAAACAAGTTATCTTTACAGTGCTATTAATTAGTTCTTAGGGAGAATTATAGAAAGCTCTAAATTGTAATGATTTAGAGTTTTCATTTTTTATAAACCTTTTTTCCTAAAAACGAACTTCAAAAATACGTAGAAGTGCGTATTTTTTTTCTCCTCAATGCATACTACATTTACAGTGCTATTAATTAATTCTTTTGAGAGAGAATTTTTTAGATACTCTGCACTGTAATGGTGCAGGGTTTTTAATCAAAGTTTTTAAAACTCAATCCAATGCCTAAATCTCAAATGGGAAAAGAGAATACTATTCTTAATAAATATTTTATTATAGGATTAACTATTCTAGTTGTAATAGTTATCTCTGTAAATATTGTGATGTGTTTTATTTAGTTAGTCTAAGT
>NZ_CAXBLF010000018.1:0-56736 GCF_963976535.1 uncultured Algibacter sp.
GAGCATATCAAGTTAAAATGGCTTCAATGTCTGGTTCAACACCTGCACACGGTCATGAACATTAAAAAAACGAAGAGAAATGTTAAACAAAATATTATCAATTTCACTTCAAAATAGATTGCTCATTCTATTGGGAGCGGTTGCATTGAGCGTATTGGGCGTGTATTATTCACGTACAATGAACGTCGATGTATTCCCAGACCTTACAGCGCCAACGGTAACCATTCTTACTGAAGCGCACGGAATGGAGTCTGTAGAAGTAGAGAAATTAGTAACCTATCAATTGGAAACGGCCTTAAACGGTTCGCCAAATGTGAGACGAATCCGTTCGTCATCGGCAGCAGGTATTTCCATTGTTTGGGTAGAATTTGAATGGGGAACCGATATTTATCGGGCGCGCCAAATTGTAAATGAGCGCATCCCGATGGTACGTGAAAACTTACCTGAAGGTATTGGAGCACCAACGATGGCGCCTATTTCATCTATTATGGGTGAAATAATGCTCTTGGGTGTGACATCAGATAGTTTATCGGCAATGGAATTACGAACCTTATCAGATTGGACAATCAGACCTCGCATAAAAGCGATTGGTGGTATTGCCAATGTGGTGGTCATTGGTGGCGATTATAAACAATACCAAGTATTTGCCAATCCTGAAAAGATGAAGCATTATAACGTAAGTCTTTCAGAATTGGTAGAATACGTTAAGGAGGCTAACAAAAACGCACCAGGAGGCGTTATCAATCAATATGGTAATCAATACATTATTAAAGGAAGTGGTAGAGCTTATGTGTTGGAAGATTTGCAGGAAGCGGTTTTAAAACAAGTGAATGGTCAGACCATCAAAATAAAAGATGTGGCCACGGTTCAAATTGGAGCTGCCGATAAAATTGGAGATGGTTCATTAAACGCAAAACCCGCTGTGATTCTGACCATCTCTAAACAACCAGATGTAAACACTCTGGAACTAACAGACCGATTGGATGAAGCTATCGCTGATTTAGAGACAACTTTACCAAAAAGTGTCAGCATCAAAAATCACATTTTTCGACAATCTGATTTTATAGAAGCATCCATCAGCAACTTAAATCAAACCTTATTGGAAGGTGCATTTTTTGTAATGATTATCCTTTTCATCTTTTTAATGAATTGGAGAACTACTGTTATTTCATTATTGGCAATTCCTATTTCATTATTGGTATCCATTATCATTTTAAAATGGTTGGGTTATACCATTAACACAATGAGTTTAGGAGGAATGGCAATTGCTATTGGTGCATTGGTTGATGATGCCATTATTGATGTGGAGAATGTGTATAAGCGCTTACGAGAGAACATCAAAAAGCCGAAAGCAGAACGACAATCAACAATTACTGTTGTTCGTGATGCATCAGTTGAAATACGAAGTTCCATCATTATCGCAACACTAATTATTATTGTATCATTTATTCCACTATTCTTTTTAAGCGGAATGGAAGGGCGATTGTTGCAACCGTTAGGTATTGCTTTTGTAACGTCGGTATTAACTTCATTGATAGTTGCGGTAACCGTAACACCAATTTTGTGTTCTTATTTGCTGGATAACGAAAAGCTTTTAAATAAGCAAGCAGAAGGTACACGTGTGGAGCGTTGGTTGCAGAAACACTATGGTAATCTTTTGGAACGTGCCACAAATATTCCAAAAACCATTATTGGAACTACAGTAATTGCCTTTATCATAAGTCTTTTGGTGCTAACCCAATTAGGAAGAAGCTTTTTGCCTGAATTTAATGAAGGGTCTTTGGTAATTAGTGTGGTTGGTCCGCCAGGAATGTCTTTAGAAGAGAGCAACAAAACAGGTAAATTGATAGAAACTATTTTATTGGATTTACCTGAAGTGGAAGTTGTTACCCGAAGACAAGGTAGAGCTGAATTAGACGAACACGCACAAGGCGTAAATGCATCAGAAATAGATGTGCCCTTTATTTTGAAAGACAAAACAAAAGAAGAATTTTTTGAAGAAGTCAGAAACAAATTGAGTAATGCACCAGGCGTAAATATTACTTTGGGGCAACCTATTGCACACCGAATTGACCATATGCTTTCTGGAACGCGTGCCAATATTGCTATTAAAATTTTTGGTTCAGATTTGCAACGCTTATTTGAAGTTGGTAAAAGCGTAGAGCAAAACATCAAAGATATTGATGGTTTGGCAGATGTTGCTGTAGATCAACAAATTGAAGTGCCACAAATACGTATCAAACCCAAACGTCAAATTCTTTCGGCTTATGGAATGACCGTTGGCAATTTAATGGAACAAGTAGATATTGCATTTGCAGGAAAAGAAGCAGGCGAAATTTATGAAGGACAGCAGTATTTTGATTTGATAGTGCGCTACGAAAAAACATTTAGAGATGATATTGAAAACATCAACAATACCTTAATAAGTTTACCAAATGGTGGACAAACCATATTAGGTGAATTGGCAACAGTTCAATCTGTAAGTAGTCCAAACACTATCAATCGTGAAGATGTACAACGTAAAATTGTGGTCGCTGCCAATGTTCAAGGAAGGGATTTACGTGGTGCTGTAAACGAAATAAAGGAAGCGGTTGCAAACAAAGTAAATATGCCAGAAGGCTACCGTGTACAATATGGCGGACAGTTTGAAAGCGAATCCAAAGCATCACAATTGCTTATGATAACAGCAATTATTGCAATAGCCATTATTTTTCTGTTACTGTATTATGAATTTAAAGATGTAAAACTGGCTTTTGTAGTATTAATAAATCTGCCTTTAGCTTTAATTGGCGGTATTTTGATTGTGTATTTCACGTCAGGAATCATCAGTATTGCAGCAACCATTGGGTTTATTAGTCTCTTTGGTATTGCTACACGTAACGGTATTTTATTGGTGTCACGTTACGAAGATTTACGTAAAGAAGGAATGCAAGGGTTTCAATTGATAAAAACAGGAGCTTTAGACCGTTTAAATCCAATCTTAATGACAGCCTTTACAACTGGTTTAGCATTAATCCCATTAGCCTTAAAAGGCGGTGAACCGGGAAGCGAAATTCAAAGCCCCATGGCAGTTGTTATTTTGGGTGGTTTGTTATCGGCAACTATTTTAAATTTGGTTGTGATTCCGTGTGTTTATCAATTGGTAATTCAAAGACGAAAAACGAGGTAATATGTAATTATTCCTGCCCAATCAAAATAATAATGGCTTTATTGTTTATGAAATATAAATGAGGTTCATAATCAAAATTTTGGGCAGGATATCTTTATGAATTTGAAGGTATTGATATTTAAGGAGTTATTGGTGAGGATTCAAATTTATTTCCTGAAGTAAAACCTTTCAAAATCAGGGGCTTTTCAAAGCTGAAGAGATAAAAGAACTTCTAGAATTTGAATCTTGGCATGCCCATAATTTTAAGACTAGTAGCAAAAGAATTGTTGATTGATCCTTTCATGCAAAAAGTAGCACACGGAATTTTTGGTTTAACAGACAACGCTATTCTAATACCCTTTTTACGATCTCTTTCAGACTATGATTTTATAAACAATAATTATTAAAACGATTAATACTACACTAAATGATGTATTTCATCGAAAATATACGGTATTCATCTATTAAATATTATTATTTTTATTAAATTAACCCCAATCAACGGATTCTTTCATGAATAGAAGAATAACATCTAACATGTTTTGCTCAACTTATGGGCATAATTATTTTCGCTTGAGTAAAGCAAATGCTAATACTCCAGAACTTATTTGTAAATGTTGCAAGAGTTATTTTAAATTTGAATCTGACGGCGCTATAACTTCCGTTTCTCAAAGAGAAAATGACAAATTCTCGTCAATGCTCTACAAAAAAAGAATTGCTTAATCTTCAAAAGTAGTCCTCAATAAAAATCAACCAACAAAAGGTAACAACCTTTAATTGAGTACTTCATAAATTGATAAGAAAAACCTATCAAACCATATATTAATATAATGTTAGGTTATTCTATATTCATTGACTTATATTGTATATTTGTCCTCTATTTAGAAACTGTCTTAATAAAATTATTAATTCAAAACTAAATTTAGAGTCTGTTTAAGAATTTGTGATTAGAATTTTTACAGTCTATTTTTGAAGCAGTATGAGGCAAAATTTTTAAACATAGCCTAGTTACGGTTCAAAATTTTAACGAAATAATGCGCAAAAAGAGGCGTAAAAAAATAATTGGCAAAGTCTTAAACAGACTCATAAAAAAAATAATATGATAAAAGTCTCTGAAACAGCTAAAAAGAAAGTGGTTGAGCTTATGACTGATGATGGCTACAATGCAACTACAGACTATGTTCGTGTAGGTGTTAAAAGTGGCGGTTGTTCTGGATTATCTTATGACTTAAATTTTGATAAAGAACAACAAGACGGTGATAAGGTTTTTGAAGACAATGGTGTAAAAATTATAGTTGACAAAAAAAGCTTTTTATACCTCATAGGAACCACATTAGAATATTCAGGTGGATTAAACGGAACAGGTTTCGTTTTTAATAATCCCAACGCTAACCGCACTTGTGGTTGTGGCGAATCATTTTCACTATAAAAGTTCAAAATTTAAAGTTTTAAATTCAAAATCATGGCTAGCGTTAAACAATTTGAAGATTTAGAAATTTGGAAATTAGCGAGAATCCTTTGTGACACTATAAATAAAATTGCCAATAGAACAGATTTAAGGAAAGATCATAAACTCTACAGTCAAATTGATGGTTCTTCTGGTTCTGTAATGGATAATATTGCGGAAGGTTTTGAGAGAAATGGAAATAAAGAATTTGTTCAATTTTTATCAATTGCAAAAGCATCTTGTGGAGAAACACGATCTCAACTCTATCGGGTTTTCGATAGAAATTATATAACTACTGAAGAGTTTCATGAATTAAAAGAAGAAACTATAACCTTGAGTAAGATGATTGGTGGTTTTATGAACTACCTAAAAAAGAGTGATTTAAAGGGAAGCAAATACAAAACAGATTAGCCCAACTTTGAATTTTAAATATTAAATTCGGAACATGAATAAATATACCGAGGATGATTTACGCGAAGAGCTAAAAACTAAAGAATACGAATACGGTTTTTATACTGATATAGAATCCGATACGTTTCCCAATGGTTTAAATGAAGATATTGTGCGTGCCATTTCTAAAAAGAAAGAAGAGCCACAATGGATGACCGACTGGAGATTGGAGGCTTTTAGGGCTTGGAAAGAAATGATTGAACCAGAATGGGCAAATGTGCATTACAAAAAACCAGATTTTCAAGGTATTTCTTATTACTCTGCACCAAATAGCAAGCCTAAATACGATAGTTTAGATGAAGTAGATCCTGAGCTTTTAGCAACATTTGCTAAACTTGGTATCTCAATTGATGAGCAAAAAAAGTTAGCTAATGTTGCTATGGATGTTGTAATAGATTCAGTTTCAGTAGCAACCACATTCAAGAAAACACTAGGTGAAAAAGGCATTATCTTTATGAGTATTTCTGACGCTATAAAAGAGCATCCAGAACTTGTTAAAAAATATTTAGGAACCATTGTTCCACAAAAAGATAACTTTTATGCTGCATTAAATTCGGCTGTTTTTAGTGATGGCTCTTTCTGTTATATTCCAAAAGGGGTACGTTGCCCAATGGAATTATCAACGTACTTTAGAATTAATCAAGCAGGAACAGGACAATTTGAAAGAACTTTAGTCATTGCTGATGAAGGTAGTTATGTAAGTTATCTTGAGGGCTGTACCGCACCAAGTAGAGATGAAAATCAATTACACGCAGCCGTTGTAGAGCTCATTGCCTTAGATGATGCTGAAATAAAATATTCAACAGTACAAAACTGGTATCCAGGAAATGCTGAAGGTAAAGGTGGTGTTTTCAACTTTGTAACAAAACGTGGACTCTGCGAAAAGAATGCAAAAATTTCTTGGACACAGGTTGAAACTGGTTCTGCAGTAACTTGGAAATATCCTTCTTGTATTTTAAAAGGCGATAATTCAGTAGGTGAGTTTTACTCAATAGCAGTAACAAACAACTATCAACAAGCCGATACAGGAACTAAAATGATTCACTTAGGAAAAAACACGAAGTCTACTATCATTTCAAAAGGAATTTCAGCAGGAAAATCTCAAAACAGTTACCGTGGTTTGGTTCAAATAAATTCAAGAGCGAAAAATGCACGTAACTTTTCACAATGTGATAGTTTATTGATGGGTAACGAATGTGGCGCACATACATTCCCATACATAGAAGCTAAAAACAAAACAGCAATAATAGAACACGAAGCAACGACCAGTAAAATTGGTGAAGACCAAATTTTTTATTGTAATCAACGTGGTATTGATACCGAAAAAGCTATTGCATTAATAGTAAATGGTTTTAGTAAAGAAGTTTTAAATAAACTTCCGATGGAGTTTGCTGTGGAAGCGCAAAAATTATTAGAAATAAGTTTAGAAGGAAGTGTGGGCTAAAAGCCCATTCCCATGAAAATGGGAATCTTTAATTTGAAGTTTAATTAGAAAGATACTCGCATTCGAAGTAAAGGCAGGATTCTTATCAAATAAAAATCAAGAGTTAAAAAATGAAAAAGTTACTTTTTATCACATTAATTTTCATAGCATTAGTAAGTTGTAAAAAAGATGTAAAATCTCAAAACTCAGAAGAAACTATCATCAATGATAGTGAAGCAAGAACTGTAAAACAGAGTGATGGACTTACACTATTAAAAGGCGAGTTTGTTTACTACGATGGTGCTGCTGTGCTTCAAACAAATTCTGAAATTTATGGTGTTTTAATTACCGATAAATTAGAAGCCCTTCAAAAACAAGCTGAAAAACATAAATCTGAACCAACAGACATGGTTCAGGTTGAAATACGAGGAAAAATCACAAATCAAAAAGACGAAAAAATTCTTTGGGAGAACAAGGTTGAAGTTATTGAAATATTAAATGTAAAACCTAATTCAAAAGAAGAAAATAAAGTTATAAAACTAGGAAACTAATCAGAATTAAATCACAAATTACAAATTCTAAATTCCAAAAAACAAACAGAAGTAACCATTTGAGATTTTGTATTTGATATTTGGAATTTTAAAAATAAAGTATGTTAAAAATAAACAATTTACACGCAAGTGTTGAAGATAAAGCCATTTTAAGAGGTGTTAACTTAGAGGTTAAAGCAGGAGAAGTTCATGCTATTATGGGACCTAATGGGTCTGGAAAAAGCACATTAGCTTCCGTAATTGCAGGAAAAGAAGAGTATGAAGTAACCGAAGGCAACATCCTTTTTGAAGATGAAGATATTGAAGAATTGGCTGCCGAAGAACGCGCTCACAAGGGTGTATTTTTATCGTTTCAATATCCTATAGAAATTCCTGGCGTTTCTGTAACAAACTTCATGAAAACTGCCATAAACGAAACTCGTAAGGCAAAAGGTTTAGCAGATATGCCTGCTAAAGAGATGCTAAAATTGATTCGTGAGAAATCGGAGTTATTAGAAATTGATAGAAAGTTTTTATCACGTTCTTTAAACGAAGGGTTTTCGGGTGGGGAAAAGAAACGTAATGAGATTTTTCAAATGGCCATGTTAGAACCAAAATTAGCCATACTAGATGAAACTGATTCTGGTTTAGATATCGATGCACTTCGTATTGTAGCAAATGGCGTAAATAAATTAAAAAGCAAAGACAATGCTGTTATTGTAATTACACATTACCAGCGCTTATTAGAATATATCGTTCCAGATTTTGTTCACGTACTTTATAATGGAAGAATTGTAAAATCAGGTACTGCAGCATTAGCTCACGAGCTTGAAGAAAAAGGATACGACTGGATTAAAGAAGAAGTGAACGCGTAGTTAGTTGGCAGTATTCAGTCTTCAGTTGGCAGTTGCTTACTCAATTTCTGATTACTCTTACTTTCTATTAAATATGAAACAGTTATAAATATTATACAGATTTAGTAGCGTTTTAACTGCATACTGAATACTGTCCACTGAAGACTGAAAAAATGGATTTAAAAGAAAAATTAGTATCATCATTTTTAGCATTTGAAAATCATGTCGATATAGATGGATATATTCACGATGTTAGAACGGATGCTATAAAAGTATTTGAAGAAAAAGGCTTTCCTTCAAAAAAAGAGGAAGATTGGAAATACACGTCATTAAATAGTATTTTAAAAGAAGATTATAGCGTTTTTCCAAAACAAGAGAATGCTTTAGATTATAAGGATATCAAAAAGTATTTCATCCACGATATTGACACCTATAAAATCATCTTTATAGATGGAAAATATTCATCGCATTTATCTCAAACTACACATGACGGGATAGATGTATGTTTGATGTCATCAGCTCTAAACAAGCCAAAATACCAATTGATTATTGAAAATTATTTCAATAAAGCTGCGGTAAAAGATAGTTTATCATCATTAAATACAGCGTTTTCAAGTGAAGGTGCTTATATTCATATACCTAAAAATAAAATTGTTCAAAAACCAATTCAAATTTTGCACTTTTCAACAGGAAATGAATCTGCTACCATGTTACAACCACGTAACTTAGTTGTTGTTGATGAGAATTCGCATGTGCAAATCGTAGAGCGTCATCAAAGTTTAACAAGTAATCCTGTATTAACAAATAGTGTTACCGAAATTTTCGCTAACAAACGTGCTATTGTCGATTATTATAAGATTCAAAATGATAACGAAAACGCCTTTTTAATAGATAATACGTTTATCAAACAAAAAAGAGAAAGCTTAGCTTCAGTGCATACTTTCGCTTTTGGTGGTAAATTAATACGAAATAATTTAAATTTCTATCAAGAAGGAGAACGCATAGATTCTACCCTAAAAGGTATCACTATTATTGGCAACAAACAACATGTAGACCACAACACCTTGGTACATCACAAAGAACCAAATTGCGAAAGCCATCAAGACTATAAAGGTATTTTTACCGATAGATCTACAGGCGTTTTCAACGGTAAAGTAGTTGTTAATAAAGAAGCGCAAAAAACCAATGCATTTCAAGCCAATAACAACATTTTACTAAGTGATCAAGCGTCTATAAACACCAAACCACAATTAGAAATTTTTGCCGACGATGTAAAATGTTCACACGGTTGTACTATTGGCCAGTTAGATGAAAGCGCTATGTTTTACATGCGTTCACGTGGTATTCCAGAAAAAGAAGCCAAGGCACTTTTAATGTACGCCTTTAGTAATAACGTGTTAAGTTCGGTTAAAATCCCAGAATTAAAACAACGTATCACCAAGATTATCGCCAACAAATTGGGTGTAAATATTGGGTTTGATCTATAGAAAATTTTGTCATTCCCTCAAAGGAGGGAATCTCATGATGCTAATTTAAAATATTATTATTTTGAAGCTAATCCCGCTTTCGGCAGTCGCTCTCTGCGAGGAGCTCCAACAAATGCCTCAATCGGGGCTAGACATAAACGCTATGTTCAACGTAGAATACATAAGAAAAGACTTCCCCATTCTTTCTCGCAAAGTTAATGGCAAACCTTTAGTATATTTTGATAATGCTGCAACCTCACAAACACCACAACAGGTTATTGATGTCATTGTAGATTATTATTCAAATTACAATGCCAACATTCATCGTGGCGTTCATACTTTAAGTCAAGAAGCAACCGATTTATACGAACAAGCGCGTCTTAAAATACAATCTCATTTCAATGCAAAGTTTTCGCATGAAATCATTTTCACATCAGGAACTACACACAGCATAAATCTCGTTGCAAATGGTTTTTCATCCCTATTAAAAAAAGGAGATGATATTATAGTTTCAGCCTTAGAACACCATAGTAATATTGTGCCTTGGCAAATGTTATGTGAACGAACTGAAGCAACTCTAAAAGTCATTCCTATGAATGAAGAAGGAGAACTCATCATACCGGAATTTGATAAATTGCTATCAAAAAACACCAAACTGGTTTTTGTAAATCATATATCTAATGCTTTAGGAACTATAAACCCTATAGAATATATAATCAAAAAAGCTCATGATGTAGGCGCTGCAGTTTTAATAGATGGCGCCCAATCTGCACCGCACATCAAACCAGATGTTCAAGCTTTAGATGTGGATTTTTATGTCACTTCTGCGCATAAAATGTGCGGACCAACAGGTGTTGGCATGCTATACGGAAAAGAAGCATGGTTAAAAAAATTACCACCTTACCAAGGTGGTGGCGAAATGATTGCAGAAGTAACTTTTGAAAAAACCACCTATGCAGATTTACCTCATAAATTTGAAGCAGGTACTCCAAATATATGTGGAGGCATTGCTTTTGGAGCAGCCATAGATTATATGAATAGTATTGGTTTTGAGAGCATCGCAGCTTACGAAAATGAACTACTGGAATATGGCACAAAGAAATTATTGGACATTGAAGGTTTAAAAATTTACGGTACTTCAAAGCATAAAACCTCCGTTATTTCTTTTAATTTACAAGGAATCCATCCTTATGATGTTGGCACCATTTTAGATAAATTAGGAATAGCAGTGAGAACTGGACACCATTGTGCGCAACCTATTATGGATTTCTATAAAATTCCTGGAACAGTAAGAGCTTCTTTTGCATTTTATAATACTAAAGCTGAAATTGATGCTTTGGTTGAAGGTGTTAAGAAAGCTAAAATGATGCTGTCTTAAATTCTTATCGTATTTTTGCATAAAATTAGAAGTTGTCAGGTTGAGCGCAGTCGAAACCTAATTAATTTATTTAGATTAAAAAACCTTTCGACTGCGCTCAAGGAGACAAAACTAAAATTGAAACCTATGAGTATTGAAGACATCCAAAACGAAATAATAGACGAATTTTCAATGTTTGAAGATTGGGAAGAACGCTACCAATATATGATTGATTTAGGGAAAGATTTACCCTTAATTGACGACCAATACAAAACCGATAGCAACATTATTAAAGGTTGCCAAAGTAAAGTATGGGTGCATGCTGAGATGAAAAATGATAATATTGAATTTACAGCCGATAGTGATGCCATTATCACAAAAGGCATTATAGCTATTTTAATTAGGACATTTTCAAATCAACATCCAAAAGACATTATTGATGCCAATACCGATTTTATTGATAAAATAGGTTTAAAAGAGCATTTATCACCAACACGAGCTAATGGATTAGTGAGTATGGTGAAGCAATTAAAAATGTATGCTATAGCGTACCAAACACAACTTAATTAGTTTGTTGTTTGTTGTTTGTTGTAAAGTCGTTTATCAACTTCGACTAAACAACTTAACGAATAAACAGATTCCCACCTTCGTGGGAATGACAAAAAAAAATTTATTATGAGTGATACAATAAATACTGCCGAATTAGGCGAAAAAATAGTAAACGTACTTAAAACGATTTACGATCCAGAAATCCCAGTTGACATTTACGAATTAGGTTTAATCTATGACGTATTTGTAAACGAGGATTTTGATGTTAAAATATTAATGACTTTAACCACACCTAACTGTCCAGTTGCAGAAACATTACCATTAGAGGTTGAAGAAAAAGTAAAATCATTAAATGCTGTAAAAGACGCCGAAGTAGAAATTACTTTTGACCCGCCTTGGACACAAGAATTAATGAGTGAAGAAGCTAAGTTAGAGTTGGGGATGCTTTAAGTTAGTTTTCAGTCTCAGTCGCAGTTTACAGAACGCTTTGACTAAACAACAAACAACTTAACAACTTACAATTTGAATGCCGAATATTATCATACCAAAAAATCTGTTGCAGAATATATAAACGCTGCGAAAGGTTTTGATGGATCTGATTTAATAAAAAAACTAGAGGAGGTTTTACCAGCTAATTCAAATATACTTGAAATAGGTTCTGGCCCAGGTGAAGATTGGGAAATCCTTAGTACATTTTATAGTGTTATTGGTTCTGATTTTTCATCAGAGTTTTTAAATCATTTAATCGCTAAGTATCCAACAGGAAAATTCCTTAATTTGGATGCCATTACCTTAAAAACAGAGCAAAAGTTTGATGGAATTTATTCAAACAAAGTCATGCATCATTTAAGAGATAGCGAATTAATTGAGTCTATTAAAAACCAACACAAAATATTAAATCCAGATGGCATAATTTGCCATTCGTTTTGGAAAGGTAAAGGCTCTGAAATTTTTAAAGGTCTTTTTGTAAATTATCATGATAAATTCAGCCTTAGAAAGTTTTATGAAGCTAGCTTTGAGATTTTAACATTGGATTTCTACAAAGAATTTGAAGATGGAGATTCTCTTTTATTAATTGGAAAGAAAAAATAAAATGCCAGACGACATCATAAATCGCGTAGCGAATAGCAAACTAGTTACTATTGACCTTGAAGATTATTATCCGAAAGGCAAACGCGTTTTTTTTGACATTAAAGATTGGCTTTTTGAAGGTTTTGTGCTTCGCGAAAAAGACTTTAGAATTCAAGCAGCAGAGTTTGATTGGAGTCAATATCAAGATAATTATGTTGCTTTAACCTGTAGTACAGATGCTATAATTCCTGGTTGGGCATACATGCTTTTAAGTATTCAACTAGAACCTTATGCAAAAAAAATCGTGATTGGCACTCTTGATAATTTAGAGACTTCTATTTACCAAGATATTATAAACAACCTTGATTTCTCAGACTTCAAAAACAAACCCATCATTATAAAGGGGTGTTCCAACAAACCTGTTCCTCAAAACGCTTATATCATGCTTTCTGTTAAACTAAAGCCATTAGCTAAATCAATCATGTATGGAGAGGCTTGCTCTTCTGTGCCACTTTTCAAAAAGAAATAATCTTTTAAGTGACTTTAGCATTAGTTAAGTGTCAAACATACATGTAGAAATAAATATAAGAGTGCAAAACCGTTTTATTTTTGTACTAAATAAACACATTTATATTTCAATATACATTAATTAACATTTGTTGAAAATTAATTTTGTTGAAAATTAATATATTTGCACGCATTTTATTAAAATTAAAGAAATGAAAAGAACATTATTATTACTTGCATTACTTATCGGAATGGTTTCGATAAATGCTCAAACAAAAGAGGAATTACAAATTCAAAAATCTGAAAAGCAAGCTATTGCAGATGCTGCACAAGCTGAGGCTAATGCTTTACAAACTAAAATTGACGGCTTTCCGGGGTGGAGAAAAGGCGCTTTTGGTACTATTGGTGGAAGTTTATCTAACTTTAACAACTGGTATTCTCAAGGATCTCCAAATAATGCCTCTGGTAATATTGGGTTTACTGTAAATGCCTTTGCTAATTTAATTCAAGACAAATTCTTTTGGAGAAACTCATTAAACACAAATTTAAACTGGGTGAAATTAGACAATAAAGATACTGATGCTGACAACGATAGCTTTAACCCAACTACTGACGTTTTTAGTATCTCGTCTTTATACGGTAGAAATATAACTAAGACATTAGCTGTTTCTGGATTAGCAGAATACAGAACTACAATACTAGACAATTTTAACGACCCTGGTTATTTAGACGTTGGTGTTGGTGCGACTTGGACACCAATTGAAAATTTAATAGTGGTTGTACACCCATTAAACTACAACTTTGTTTTTGCTAAAAATGATGCCGTTTTTGAATCATCATTAGGTGCTAAAATTGTTGCTGATTATACTAGACAAATTGGTGCTGTTAGCTTTAAATCTAATTTCTCAACTTTCCAATCTTACAAATCTGGTGATTTATCTAACTTTACTTGGATCAATAGTTTTGGCTATACCCTATGGAAAATGATTGGTGTTGGTTTTGATTTTGGTTTAAGAAGCAACAAACAAGAAGCTTTAAATTATGCTTTAGGACAACTTGATCCTTTAGCACTTCCTGCTACTGAACCAACATTTGACAATGTTGATAATGATTTACAAACTTATTATACTTTAGGTTTAAGCTATAAGTTTTAAAAGACAAAAAACACTCATTGTCTAATCCTAAATAATCGATACAGATTAAAAGGATTAAATTTATAAATTAAAAGAGGTCGTCTAAATAACAATTTTAGACGACCTCTTTTTTATATTCTGATACTTCACTCTTAAAACGACTTCTAATTCTTACAAAATTAAATAATAATCGTGCTTTTGTCGTTTTTATTTGCTTTTTGTCGATTTTATTGTATATTACAACCGTTTTTGAAAGATCATTTCAATAAATTTTTTTCACTACTAAAAACATAAGTAGTGAAAACCATTCTGTCTCTCACTGTTTAAAGTTTCAAAAACACTAATATTTTTAACAGAATAGGTAAAATGAACAAGAAAAAAATTGTTTTGGCAGAAGATAATACAACACTTTCTTTGTTATTAAAATTTAGATTAGAAAAAGAAGGGTTTGATTTATTTATGGCCAAAGATGGCAAAGAAGCTTTAGAGTTAATTGAAAGCAATTCACCAGATTTAATTATCACCGATATCATGATGCCTTTTATGAGCGGACTAGAAGTGATTAGTCATATAAGAAATAAACTAAATTCAGAAACCCCCATAATTGTTTTTTCAGCCGCCGGTCAAGAAGAAATGGTGCTTAAGGCTTTTAATTTAGGGGCTAATGATTTTATGGGAAAACCGTTTAGTCCAAATGAGTTAATGATTAGAGTAAAACGATTATTGAAGATATAACAAAACCATATAACTGAAATTAATTTTGCCCCATGATTGATTACCAGTACATATATAGCACTTATAACAATCTTCCTTTCCTAATTAAATTGGTCTGGATTGTTATTAGTTTATTGGCTCTAACTATCGCTTTCATGAGCATGTACTTAAAAGTTATCCGTCATTCATTAAGAAAGAAACGTGAAATAAATATAAAGTTTAAAACAGAATACGAATCTCTTTTAGTAAAGTATTTATATTCTGGTGATGATTCAGGAAAAACCACGAAAACTCAAAACTCAATCATTGAGAGTTTAAAAGAGTCTGTTAAAGTAGATTCCAAAAGAAAAATAATTCTTGCTGTTTTATACGATTTGATGAATGAAGTTTCAGGTGAAATGTCAGACTCCATACAAACATTCTACTACAAAACAGGACTTATAAAATATAGTTACGCCAAATTGAAAAATAAAAAATGGCATGTTATTGCCAAAGGAATTGGAGAACTAAGACGTTTTAGAATTAAAAAAGCAAGTCATAGAGTAACAAAATTTATAAACCATCCTGTAAGAGAGGTTCAAAAAGAGACTCATTTATACATGGTAAACCTATTCCTTTTTGATGGACTATCCTTTTTAGATCACTTAAAAACACCTCTTTCCGAATGGGAACAAATCCAACTGCTTGAAACATTACAAAAATTTGAAAATCAAGAAATATGCAATATCCGTCCATGGCTAAAATCTACTAATAATTCTGTTGTGTTATTTGCCCTTAAGTTGGCTAAAATTTATAATCAATTTGAAGTAAAAGAAACTTTAATGGAGTTGCTGTCACATACAAATAAAGATATACGGCTTAATACTATAAATGTACTTACACATTTATATGGAATTGAAGCTAAAGATGTTCTTAAAACTAACTTTAACACACTTAGTATAGAAGAGCAAATAAGTTTCTTCGGTCTTTTAGAAAAATTAGTAATGCCTGATGACGAACCTTTTATAGAAGAACATTTATTTCATAAAAATTTCGAAATACAATTATTGGCTCTAAATATTTTAAAAGAAATAAACATTGACAAATATATGGGCCTTTCAAAGCTTTCTAAAAAAGAAAAGAGTACAGCCATGATAAAATCAGAAAACATTTAACTATATGGATACTAGTTCGGTTAAAATAATTTTACAAATCCTACACGTTATATTTTTTGGATACGCTTTTGCCGCCATTCTATCCTATATTATACTATCTGTAATCTCTGGCAAGGAAACCATTGAATACTCAAAAAGGAAAAGCTTTATTAATTATAAAGATATCCTGTCGTCAACCATATCACCCTCAATAACCATAATTGCACCAGCTTATAATGAAAGCTTAAATGTTGTTGAAAACGTTAGGTCTTTATTGTCTAATCACTATGTAAACTACAATGTAATAATTGTGAATGACGGGAGTGAAGATGACAGTTTAGAGCGCCTTATTGAAGCTTACGATTTAGAAAAAACAGAATACATTATAAATGACAAAATTAAAACACAACCACTCAGAGCAGGAATCTTTAAATCAAAAAACCCTGCCTTTGAAAAATTAATGGTTGTAGATAAGAAAAATGGAGGAAAAGCAGATGCCTTAAACATGGGTCTTAACTTAAGCAAAAGTAAATATGTAGCCTGTATTGATGTAGATTGTTTACTTCTTGAAGATGCACTTCAAAAACTTATAAAGCCTTTTCTTGACGAAACCGAAACCAAAGTTATTGCAGCAGGTGGTGTTATAAGAATTGTAAACTCATGTACTATTAAAGGTGGTAAATTAATGGATATTAATTTACCAAAAAGTCTATTAGTCAAATCTCAAATTTTAGAGTATTTACGTGCTTTTCTGCTTGGCAGAATGGCTTGGAGCAGATTAAATGGCTTACTGGTTATATCTGGAGCCTTTGGTGTATTAGATAAGGAAATAGCCATAACCGTTGGCGGATATGATACCAATACAGTAGGTGAAGACATGGAAATTATTGTAAGAATGAGACGTTATATGGAAGAAAAAAACGAAAAATATAGAGTGTCCTACATCCCTGATCCATTATGTTGGACAGAAGCACCAGATTCCTATAAAATATTTATTTCTCAAAGAAACAGATGGACAAGGGGAACTATTGAAACCTTGAAAAAGCATAGAAAAATTGGTTTTAATAGAAAATATGGCTCATTTGGTTTAGTAAGTTACCCATATTGGTTAATTTTTGAACGACTTGCACCAATAATTGAATTAATTGGACTTATATACTTTATTATTTTAATAATTCTTCAGGAGGTTAAATGGGAATACGCCATGTCCTTTCTTGTCTTATCTTATTTATTCTCAGTAGTGTTTTCTCTAATGGCAATATATTCTGAAGAGCTCACCTTTCATCAATATAAAAAAAAGGGTACAGGTATTAAACTCGTTCTATTAAGTGCTTTAGAACCATTTGCATTACACCCATTTATACTATATGCCGCCATACAAGGAAATTATGACTACTACTTTAATAAGAAGAAAAAATGGGGAAATATGGTTAGAAAAGGATTGTCAACAACATAACTTAAAATGTAATGAATGCGAAATTTTTAAATAAAGATATTTATAAATATGCCAACTTAATTTTGTCATTAATTGGGTCGTTTTGGTTAATAAGCCTATTTGAACTAATTATGGCTAAATCCACCCAAACCCCTTTTATTCTTGCATTATTATATAAACTTATCAACGACTTTTGGGGAGGTTTAATAATTGGCTTATTAGTATTTCCTTTGTGTTTAATTATAAATAAATTTGCTAAAAAACAGGTGTTTAACATTATCAAAGTTTTATTTGTAATTATTGTAATTATTCAATTTTCACTAGTAAAATATAGCTTAACTACTTTACTTAATTTAGGAGCCGATCTTTTAGGATATTCCTTGGATGATATTTTTAATACAGTATCATCTTCAGAATCATTTTCCATAGCTTATTTTATTCCTTTTATAGTTTTTCCGGTATTATTTTTCTTAGTTCAAAGGTTATTAGCAATCTACTCCAACGAGCGTATATTAATTGCTGGAGGATTAATAGGTGTATTACTATTTGGTAGCTTAAAACTGGTACTCACCAATGTTTCGGAAGTTTCATTTCAAAATAAAATAGCCTTTTTAACTTCAGATATTATAAAATTCCAAAATGAAAAAAATAGGTTAAACGCATATAACTTCAACAGAAACGATTATCCGCTATTAAAACCTTTTAGTCAATCTAAAGATGTATTATCTCCCTTTTTTAATATTACACAAGAAAAACCTAATATAGTTGTGTTAATTGTGGAGGGTCTTGGTAGTGAATTTGTTGGCAACAGAACGTATAGTGGCTTTACACCGTATTTAGATGGACTAATTTCAAAATCATTATATTGGGAAAATTTTGTTAGTACAACAGGTCGTACTTTTGGAGTTGTCCCTTCTTTATTAGGCTCATTACCTTTTGGCGAAACAGGGTTTTTAGAACTCCCTAAAACACCTTCTCACATTTCTCTAATTAGCGTACTAAAAGCTAATGATTATTCAACTTCTTATTATTCTGGAGACCAATCTAGTTTTGATAAAAAAATTAACTTTTTTGAATATAATGATATTGATAATGTTATCGATGAAAACAAATACGGGCCTGAATATATTAAAACAGAAGCCAACTCTGGAGGGTTTTCTTGGGGTTATCCAGATTCCGAAATATTTAAAAAAACACTTGCTACTATTGATAAATATCCTGAACCAAGGTTAGATATTATCATGACACTATCTAATCATGAACCCTTTAATTTTCCCAACAAAGCATACTATGAGAGTAAAGTAGATAGTATTTTAAATTCTAATAAAAAATTTAATATTCCACAAGAAGAAATTTTAGAATATAAAGATATTTATACAAGTTTATATTATACAGATAGTTCTATAAAAGACTTTATGAATACTTATAAAAAGCGAGAAGATTTTAACAATACCATATTTATTATAACTGGGGACCACAGGCTTATTCCTATTCCTCAAAAAGACAAACTATGCAGGTTTCATGTGCCATTATATATTTACAGTCCATTATTGAAACAACCAGAAACATTTAAATCGGTTTCATCACATTGGGACATTGCTCCAAGCTTACTTTCCTTTTTAATGAATAATTACCCGTTTAACAAACTAGACGAAACTGCGTGGATGGGTAATGGATTAGATACAACAAAGGCCTTTAGAAACATTAATAAAATTCCATTAATGCGCTATAAAGGAAGTGTAAATGATTATATATATAAAGACTATTTATACTCTGATGGAGAGCTCTATAAGATAAATGAAGATTTTGGAACTTATAAGGTTCATGAAGAAGCATTAACAAATGCCATAGCAGATTCTTTATTAGCATTTAAAAAAGTGAATGCTTACATAACAAAACGCAACAAAATTTTCCCAGACTCGCTTAATATTTATGTGAAACCAAAAATAGATTTTTCAAATGAACAGTTAGCCATGATAAGTACCATGGCCAAGGATAAAACATTTGATGAAGCTTTTAAAATTGCCCAAAACAAAGCTTTTAATAAAAAACGTGAAGAAGCGCGATTATTATGCGATTATATTTTAAGCGAACTTCCTAATCATTCTGATGCAAGGACTTTAAAGGGCAGAACTCTAGCTTGGGATGGTGACTATGTTAATTCTGAAATAGAATTGTTAAACGTAATTAAAAGATCCCCTTTTTATTTTGATAGTTATTTGGCTCTTTTGGACCTATACTGGTGGTCTGAACAAGAAAAGAAATCGGAAAACCTATTTAAGCAAGCTTTAAAAAATAAAATCGATAATCCAGATTTAAGTTTTAAAATGGCTAATGCGTATAATCGCTTAAATAATAAAACCCTAGCCGTTAAATTAATGGATAGTTTAGTTAACAAATACCCAGATAATGCTGATTATATAGCATTTAAAAAAGCCCTAAATTAAAAGTTTTATCTAATGAATAAATATTTTTTCATACTCCTATTTTTATCAAGCTGTTGCTTTTACGGACAACAGAAAGTATTTAAGGGAGATCCCGATGTGGCCTTTAAAAATGCAAGAGAACTTGCATTTAATGGCGCTCGAAAACAAGCTCAAGATACACTTCTTTTAATCTTAACTAAATACCCAACATATAACGATGTTAGATCCTTTTTAGCAAGTACATATTCATGGGATGGACTCTATAAAAAAGCTAGAAAAGAATTTGCCCAAGTTTTAAAAAATGACTCAGATCGATTAGACACTTGGGAAGCCGCTATAAAAAATGAATTGTATAGCGACACTCCTTTTAGTGCCTTGGAGATGGCAAATAAAGCCTTAAAATATTTTACAGATAATGACGAATTGCTATACTTAAAAGCAAGTGCGCAAGAAGATTCTAATAATCAGGAGGAAGCTTTAAAAACCATAGAAAAATTATTAGAAAAGAATCCAAAACACAAAAAAGCTATTAATTATAAAAACGACTTGATAAATAAATTAAGTCATAATTCCATAGGATTAAGGTCTAGTGTTGAGGTATATTCTGAAGTGTTTGACCCTATGCAATACTACCTATTGCAATATGGGAGACAAACAAAATATGGTAGTATAAACGCGAAAGTTAACTTTAGCAGACGATTTGCTTCAAATGGTTGGCAGTTCGAAGTAGATTTATATCCAAGAATCTCAGAAGGGCTATATGCGTATTTAAATTTTGGAACCTCTGAGTCCACATTATTTCCAAAAATTAGATATGGCGCCGAATTGTATAAATCACTACCAAAAAGTTTTGAAGCATCACTGGGGTTTAGGTCATTAAAATATTCTGAAATCACTAATATTTATACGGGTTCAGTAGGTTGGTATACCGGAAATAGTTATTGGTCTTTTAGATCATACGTTACACCTGATAATGCTGGATCTAGTATCTCTGGAACTATAAATTACAGAAAATACAGAAAGGATGCTAACAATTATTTTAGTATTGATGCTGGTATGGGTTTTTCTCCAGAAATTTACAGGTTTGAATTTGAAGGCAACCAAAACGCCATTATTAACCTTAATTCTCAAAAACTAAACTTAGGGTATTTTTTTACTTCAAAAAACGATAAAAACGCATGGGGAATACGCTCTGGTATAGTGCATCAAGAAATAAGTTTTGATCCCGGTTCTTATTTGTGGGTTTTTGACATTGGACTTTCTTGGGATATTAAGTTTAGATAAGCCTTACCCCATATCCTGATAATTATAATCTGGATATAAGAAATGATTGTACGGAAAACGTGTGACGTGAATTTCGCGAACCTCATCATAAACACGCTTTTTAAAATCTTCTAAATTCTCTTTGTTTAGTGCGGAAATAAATAAGGCATTGTTGCCTACTTTACTCATCCAGGTGCTTTTCCATTCATCAAGAGCATAGTGTTTTGCGGTTCTTTCTGTTTCTAAATCGTCCTCCTCTAATGGTTCTGCTTGATATGCATCAATTTTATTGAAAACCATAATAGTTGGTTTATCACCGCTTTTTATTTCGCCTAAAACTTTCTCTACAGAAGCAATATGCTCTTCATAATTAGGATGTGAAATATCTACCACATGAAGCAACAAATCGGCTTCTCTAACCTCATCGAGCGTACTTTTAAAACTATCAACCAATTGTGTTGGAAGCTTACGAATAAACCCAACGGTATCACTTAATAAAAAAGGAAGGTTTTGAATCACTACTTTTCTAACGGTGGTATCTAGCGTTGCGAATAGTTTATTTTCCGCAAAAACATCGCTTTTACTAACAACATTCATTAGCGTAGATTTACCAACATTGGTATAACCAACAAGTGCCACACGAACCATTTTACCACGGTTACCACGTTGCACTGCCATTTGCTTGTCAATGGTCTTTATACGGGCTTTTAGTAATGTAATTTTATCACGAACAATACGTCTATCTGTTTCAATTTCGGTTTCTCCAGGACCACGCATTCCAATACCCCCTTTTTGGCGTTCTAGGTGCGTCCACATTCCTCTTAATCGTGGGAGTAAATATTCGCATTGTGCCAATTCTACCTGAGTTCTTGCATAACTTGTTTGTGCACGTTGTGCAAAAATATCGAGGATTAAATTGGTTCTATCTAATACTTTAACATCAAGAATTTTACTAATATTACGTTCTTGTGCTGAGGAAAGTTCGTCATCAAAAATAGCGGTAGTTATATCGTGCTCTTCAATATATTTACGAACATCTTCTATTTTACCCGTTCCTATAAAGGTTTTAGGATTTGGCATGTCCATTTTTTGGGTAAAACGTTTAACTGCATAACCGCCAGCTGTGAAGGTTAAAAACTCTAATTCATCTAAATATTCTTTAGATTTTTCTTCATTTTGATCTTTAGTGATAACGCCTATTAAAACAGCACGTTCTAAAGTAATATCTTTCTTTTCTATCATATTGCAAAGTTACATAATTGCTAGCGTTTTATTTTTAATAATTTTAAGCCTATTTTTGATTTATGATAGATGATTTAGAAGCTATTCCCGTTCGTGATGATTTGCAAACTATTGCATTTTACAATCTTGAAAATTTATTTGATCTTGAGGACGACCCCAATACGCATGACAATGATTTTTTGCCTAGATCTGAAAAAAAATGGACACCAAAACGTTACAAAAATAAACTTAGAAAGTTAGGTTTTGCTATTTCTAATATTGGGAAAAATGAAACGGGAAAGCATCCTGCTATTGTTGGTTTAGCAGAAGTTGAAAACGCCAAGGTTATTACCGATTTAATAGCTTCAAAACATTTAAAAGCTATTAATTATGGTTTTGTGCATTATGACTCTTTAGATGAACGCGGTATTGACGTAGCATTATTATATGACACCGATGCTTTTAAGGTAGAACACTCTGAAACATTTATGGTGCATCTTACAAAAGATGATGGTAAAACTGATTACACCAGAGATATTTTATTAGTTTCAGGATTACTTGATGGCGAAGAAATACATGTTCTTGCAAACCATTGGTCGTCTAGACGTGAAGGCGCTGAAGAAACAGAACACAAACGTTTTGCTGCTGCTGATAAGGTCATAGAAATAATTACGAATTTAAATATTAAATATAGTAATCCTAAAATAGTGGTTATAGGTGATTTTAATGATGACCCTACAAGTAACAGTATTAAACGATTGGTAAATAGCCAAAGTTTATTTAATCCTATGGAAGTTTTACATACGTATTCTAGAGGAACGACCAGCTATAATTTCCAATGGAATTTATTTGACCAAATACTATTCTCTACTAACTTTTTTGAAGCTACACCTGATACCTTAAGTTTTGATAAGGCTAATATATTTGATGATGATTTTTTAAAACTTTTTAAAGGAAAGTATAAAGGCAAACCTTTTAGAACTTATGTAGGCCCTAAATATAAAGGTGGATACAGCGACCATTTCCCGGTGTATGCTATTTTCAAGAAGTGATATTTGTTGTCTCTTAGAACTTAAGTGAGAGGTCCCACCATGCATTTCTTTTTTTTAATTTTTAAACCCTCCTAATTTCGATAAAATCGAAATTGTCCTCCCTTTAAAACAAAGGGAGGAACAAGTTTTAATTATGTTTTTATAAAAATACGAATGAATAGGAAGAAGCAAATCATATTTAATTTCCTGCAAGGTCTTTTTGTCCTTGTAGGTATAAATTATTTTGAAACTTAAAAACCTACAAGGTTTTTGAAACCTTGCAGGATTAAACGGCTTGAAACAATACATACGTTAATCCCAAAACCACAATAGGCAACAACCAAAGAAGCCAAATATTATAAGACAGTTTTTTCTTTTTAATTATTTTAGCATTTAAAACTTTTCGTTTTCTTCCGCCATATTGCATCCAGTTTTTGAAGTAAAGAAAAATAGCAACTAATATAAATAAGGTCCAGGCTTTGCTTGCCGACATCGTATCTACATGCATTTGCCTAAAAAAGCCTGCAAAGAACACCCCTAAAAGTAATAGCAGGCTGCACTGTAAAACGGTAACATAAAAAGTAGCAATGCTATTAGCTTTTTTGTTCTTTTTAGTTTTGTAATGTTGAAAAAAGTGAAAGAATAAGGTATCGAATGTGGTCATTTAGCAAACTTATGAAATCATTATCTATTTTCTTAGACCTGTCAGGTTTTAAATCCCGATAGCTATCGTGGACTGACAGGTCTTGATTTGGTATCACTATTCTATATAATCCACACTAATCTCATCCAATTCATAAACCCCATCAAAAGTGTCTTGTCCACTTCCTGTATATTTAAATGCGATATGAATGGTTCCTGAAATACACGATAAATCTACATTTCCAGAACTAAACCAAGGCGCAAAAGAATCAGAATCTTTTACAACATAAGCATCAGTTAATATCGCCCAAGTTGCTGAAGTCACATTAGTCTCAACACCATCCCAATCTGGAGAATAAAACACTTCCATAAAGCTACTGTCCGCTAAACTATTAGAGGTTTTAAAACGTAAGGTTTCACCATCTTGAGCATCCAAATTGATCGCAGGTGTAATTAACCAACCTATATTACTTTCATCACCAGAACTGCCTGATTGAAATCTAGCAGACCTTCCTAAAGACGCATTAGAAGATGTTGAGGAATAGCCTTCCCATGCTTGGGTGCCTGCTTCCATATAGTTTGTCCATTCATCAATAACTATAGGTTTGTTATTTTTTTGAGGTTCAAAATCTTCATACAATAAATTCCCTGTTCCTATGGTTGAAGCAAGACCACAACTTAATTCCAATGGATCACAACGTTCATTACTATCAAAATTAATAGCAGCAGAACTATTGATGACTAGCACGTTAAAATTATCCCTAAAATCGCGACTAAAAACACCCGTTACACTTCCTTTTCCCTGTGGTACAATCAAAGATTTAAAGTCAGAAAACGTACTGGTTTGCATAATCATTTGGATACCAGAATCGCAACTTTCCAATAAGCGTAAGCCATCAAATTCATCAAAAGATTCACTTGCAAAGGTTGCTCCCAATTCAAATCGGTTTAATTGCATATTGGTTAACTGAATCAGAGTGTTTTCATCATTTTCAGTTAAATCTGCCAAACCCGAAATCTTGGGTTTTATATCGGCTATTTCATTACTTCGCAAAACAATATCTTTATATTCAGCCGCCTGAATTTGTTCCACATTAACGGCATCCCCCTTACCAATTGTTATTACTCCACTGGTTTCTCCAACGGTTAATCCGTTTAGTTTTACATATACTTTTTGACCAAATTGATAGGTGTCAGATAAACTACTGACATTAATATCAATTTTAAATCCTAATCTCGGGTCGTTATCTGGATTACTATCATCCGTTTTATTCTGAATGATTAATTCCTCAAAAAAGTTCCCTGCTTTATCCGAAGACACTACATAACCTTCAATATAAACTTCATCATTTATAATTGCAGTTGTATTCCCTCCATTTACAGTTTGTTCGTAAAGCGATTTAATGGCTTTGAAGGTTGTTAATTGCTCAGTCGGAATGTTTGGGTCTTCAATTGAAATATTTGGCACTCCAAAGTCATCATCCTGAACACAGGAGGTAATCATGATTAGCATCAAAATGAAACCAACTGCAGTTTTGTTAATATTATTTTTCATTTTTCTATATTTTAGATTCCCAAGTTCTCGGGAATTATAATTTATGTTATTCTGTCACGTTGAGCGCAGTCGAAACGCATTAAAAACTAAGCTTTCATAGCCCTTCGACTGCGCTCAGGGTGACAAATCAATTATTTAAAAAGATTAAAATTTTATTCATAACTCCTTATTTTTAATTTTTTATTTGGGCGTTACTTTTTACTCATACCTACAAGGTTTTAGATACCAAACCAAGTTTGGCACTGCGCCTTGCAGGATCGCAAAAAGTCGGGCTATCCGTTACAAGTCCTCGGTCGTGCCTCCCTGTGGGCTTTCCTCTACTATCCCTAACGCGATACCATCCGCCAAGGTCTGTTCTATATATTCCATAATAGCTTATCCGCTTCATTCCGTTTTAATTCCTCCCCTTTGGGGAGGTTAGGTGGGGCTTCAAAACCTATAATTCATATTTAAAAAGTAGGTCGCACCACGACCATACCAATATTTAGAGCCAAAAACTGGCGTATCCAATCCTTTATCATTTCTCAACTCTCTATAATTAGCGTTTCTACCTTGTTCAAAACCTCCAGTTTTAAATACTCCATCTAAAAGGTTGTTCACACTAGCAAAAACACTAATATATTTATTACCTATTTTCCATGATTTTCCGCCTACCAAATTCACAACCATATAATCATCAAATCGTTCTTGCTTAAGTAATTCTCTGGCCAATTCTTCATCGTAATCATTAAACTCATTACCATCAAAATCAGTAGTAAAATTTGAGGAACGCGTTAACGGACTGATATCAATATATGTATTTGTAAAGAAATTAGCTGTTGCTCCAAACCACCAAAAATCTGGATCTCGATATTCAAAACCAACGGAATAGGCGCGATGTGGTCCTGCTGCTATTTTATAATTTTTTAAATTAGATTGCCCAAAATCTTTGAATCCGTTTACAAAGCCTGCAGCTACAGATTCTTCATCAGCTTCAGTAGTTAAATATAAATTCGGATTGTTTGCATAGGTAAACTGTCCTACAGATGCCACGCCTTTTAATTTTATGGTTGGCGTTACTTGTGCTTCAACACCAAACTCAGCGCCTATATGTTGTTTATCCACACCCTGTAAAATTTCTTGAACAAAAGCCACATTATCACCACCAATACCATCCGCAAAGAAAAAGGAGATTTCGTTAGCATCTTGGGTTTTGGTATAATACGCTGTCAGTTTAGCTTTAATTATTGGTGATCTAAAAACATAACTCATATCTGTTGACAATATCTTTTCTTCAGTGATATTTGGAACAATATTATGGTTTTCTCTTGAATTTGAATATGTATTTCGGAGTGATGGTGCTCTGGTAATATAACCACCATTAACATTCAATAAATGCTTCCCAGAAACTTTATAAGTCAGCCCTCCTTTTGCACCAAAACCTGTAAAGCTTAATTTTTCACCTTTACCAAAAGACGAATCAGGAAATGCTCCATTTTGGTATAAACCCTCTCTTTGATACTGAGTATTTGTATAGCTTCCTGAAATATAATAATCTAGTTTTTTATAGGTAAACTGGGCTTGTGCATACCCATTTAAAATATTGGCTGAAAGAGTATAGTTGTATTTAAAGGTATCGCCTTCACCTACCAATCTGTTAGGGTTTTGTAAATCGTTTTGAGCCTCATCAATATCTGTGGCAAATTGATCGATATCCAAGTAGGTTTCTGCTCCTAATAAATCCAAAACTTGTGCATAATTTTCAGATTTTAGTCTTTGATAATTTACGGCTGCATTGAGTACTACGTTTTCATTTAACTCCGAATTAAATATTGAATTGAAAGTGAATTGTGTATCATCAACACGATCTTCATATAGTGCATATCTTGCATTTCCTCCTTTATTAATATTGGCTCGATACAACTCAATCCAATTTATCTGCCCGTTATCCTGAAATTCTTGCAATGCTTCATAGGCATTTCCTAAATTATTTGGATACTTCCATTCAGAATAACTAGGCAATTTTTGATAATAGCTAGGGCTTGGATTTGTACCACCTCCAACGGGTACTCCATCTTCTAAATCAGTGCCATTATTATCTAAACGGCTATTTCCTAATTTTCCAAACTGGTAAGCAACATTAGTATTTACTGTTGTTTTCGAAGAGAAGTTCCAATAATGATTTAACATAAAAATGGGCTCTTCAACTTCTTTAATTCTTGAATTACGTTTTTTTCCATCTTGCCATCCCCAATATTCATTGTATTTTATGTCTTTTAAATCGAAAACTTCTTGTGTATTAGGAGACGACTTTCCTCTTCGATTTGGCGCATACATGCCAGTGAAGTTTAAACTATGGGTTTTGTTTAGTTTTTTTTCAACCGATAGAAAAAACGAATTCGCATCGTAAAGCGTAGCATCTTGGTAGCCTTCGTTTCCCCAACGCCTTCCTAATGAAATGGTATATGCCCAATTATTTTCTAATAATCCTGAAGCATACGTTGCCATAAGTCTATTTGTATAACTTCTATTTGAAGACGAATAGGTAATACGACCACCTTCTCTAGCTCCAGAAGCTCTTACATTAATATTGGTGGTTCCTAAAACACCTCCAAAATTATAACTAGATGGAGCTAATCCTGAAGTTAATTCTTGATTCCGCATCACATCATTTAAACCGCCCCAATTACTCCATTGCGGTCTGCCGTGGTAGAGTTTATTCATGGAAATACCATTGATAAGTACTGAACCATTTTCGGAATCTAAACCTCTTAATCTAAAGAAGGACTGACTAAATTCAAAAGCGGCAGTACGCTGAAACACGTCTAAAGATGAGGATAGTAAGCCTGTAATATTATCTGCACCAGTGGCGTCGTTATCTAATTCATCATCAGACAATGTTATGGTGAATAAATCTTGACTTTGAGATAAATCGCGCTCTAAAGTCATATCCGTTATATCTACCATTTTGCCTTCATTCACAATAATTGGAAAACGTTTTATGATATATCCTGTTTTAGAAATCTTCAATATTTGTTCGCCTAAAGGTATATTTGATGAGAAAATAAATTCGCCTTGAACATCTGTAAGCGTAGACAAATTCGATTCTTCTAAAGTAATAGTTACATTCAAAATGGGTTGAAAAGACGCAGCATCCTTAACACTACCTTTTATTAAGGTCTGTTGAGAATAGAGGGACATTGTAAAAAATCCGAATAAAAAAATGAGGGTTAATTTATTCATAGTTACCTTTAAGACACCAATAATAAGAAAAAGTAACTGAATTATTACAAAAAAATTAAATCAGTACCATAACTTTGGCTTAGGTTTTGTATTGTAGCCATTATAATCTTTAACGTTGACTGAATGAATTTTTTAAAACTTGTTATATCTATTTTATTTTTGAGTTTTTTTATATCTACTCATGCTCAAGATAAAAAATTCAAAATTCACACCCTTGCCTTTTATAATTTAGAGAACTTATTTGATACCATTAACGACCCTATAAAGTTTGATGATTATAGTCCGATTATGGAACTAAAAACAAATCGAGGAGATGCATATAAACGAAAAATAGCCAATATGGCTAGAGTTATTTCTGAAATAGGCAAGGATGTCACTAATAATACGCCTGCTGTTTTAGGGGTTTGTGAAGTTGAAAATAAAGATGTTTTAGAAGATGTGGTTAACGATTCCACACTGCTTGAAAAAAATTATGGTATTGTTCATTATGATTCTCCAGATTCAAGAGGCATTGATGTGGCGTTATTGTATCAAAAAAGTTTGTTCGCGCCAATAAGTACTAGTTCCCATGAATTGAAAATTTATGATGACGAAAGTCAAGAACGAATTACAACAAGAGATCAGCTATTGGTAAGTGGTAAACTTGAAGATGATTTAATTCATATTATAGTGAATCACTGGCCTTCTAGACGTGGTGGCGAAGCAAGAAGCAGACCTAAACGTGTTGCTGCTGCTAAACTAAATAAGCGCATTGTAGATTCGCTTCAAGCTCAAGACCCTTATGCAAAAATATTTATTATGGGAGATTTAAATGACGACCCAACAAATACAAGCGTGAAAGCCATTTTAAAAACAAAAAGAAAACGTAAAAAGGTTGGTTTTAAAGGTTTATATAATCCTTTTGAGAATTTTTATAGAGATGGATTAGGTACAACTGCTTACCGAGATAATTGGAGTTTATTTGATCAAATTATAATTACTAAATCTTTACTAGAAAAAGATTATACCTCTTTTAGATATTACAAAGCTGGAATCTATAATAAAAACTATTTAATTACCACTAAAGGAAAATACAAAGGATATCCTTTTAGAAGTTGGAATTATAGCGGATTTAGCAATGGTTTTAGTGACCACTTTCCAGTTTATATGTATTTGATAAAGGAAGCCCCCTCTGCCCTATCGGACAACTCCACAACGGGGAGAAAGGAATAGTCTAGTTTCTAGCTAAAAAAGAGACCTGTCAGGTTTTAAAAACCTGACAGGTCTGGAACTGTTTATTTTAATCTAATCTTATCCTAACCAAGCACTCCAAGGAATTCTAGATAATAACAACACTAATGCTATGGTGTAAAAAATGGCAATGGTTTTAAGTTTTGGTGTAGACGTTAACTTCTTCTTATGTTTTGAATAACCAATAGTGATTAAAACCAAAACGATAATATTTACTAATGGATGTTCTACAAGATATAATCTATTTACAGCATCTTTCATAACACCTCCCATGCCAAGTTCTCCAAAAGCAGCAAATCTTGGTGATACAAAATATAGAATAAATCCAATAAGTAATTGAATATGAGAAACGATTAAAGTGAATAAAGAAATTCTAAAATCTTTAGCACTATACTCTTTCTTTCCAACAGTTTTTGCAATAGCATTTACTACGGCAATTATTAAAATTAAAAGCACTAAATAGGCCCAATAAGAATGTAATACTTGTATTGCTTCGTACATGATTTTAAATTTTATTTAACTAGTCAAAAATAATGATTTTAATTCATAAAAAAACCGCTTCTCTTTAGAAACGGCATTTTTAGATATTTTAATGTATTACTGCCACTTATTCTCGGCATTATTACCTCCCCAAATTAAGGTTGCTAAATAAGGATTATCAATAAATGCATTTCTGTTGCCTTGAGCTGCATAGATAACATTGTTACGTTGTTCTTCGAATGCAGAAACTGGATCTTCTATGTTCCATTTTAAAAATAATTCTGGAGTACCAACTTTTTCTATTTTTTCACGATATCTCACATTCAAGTATAAAACCATTCTTGCTACATCGCCTTTCCATTCATCTCCAGGGTACCACCCATCACCAATACGTTTATTAGATCCACTACCTTCCACAAATGGTAAGTTGCTTCTATCGCTGTTAACTGTGGCATCAGCAGATCTTAGATGATGTAAATCTGTAACTGCATCTGTCATTCTTAACAATGATTGGGGATATACGTGTTCTGTATTGAATGTTTGAGGTGAATATGAGTTTGATCCTGAGGTATATTCTTCCCAGTATCTGCTTTCACCAGTATACATTAATGTCACATTATCTGAATTCGCTAAATCTGCATCTGCATTGTATAAAAACTCATGTCTTTTTCCGTAAGATAAAATTGTAGTGTGATTATCTACGGTATGTTTTCTCAGCGCATCATAATTAGATTCAGCGTCTTCTGTAAATGCAATTCTAGTGTAATATTCAGTAAGTTCTGACGGCACATTTAAACCCAAACCAACATCAGGTAATGTTACATCATCGCTATTTGAACAACCAATAAAAACTATTGAAACGAATAATAAAATAAACTTTTTCATATAATAATAAATTTGATTTTTTGAGATTATATTTTTAATCATTGATAAATCCACTCTCCAGCTTTCTTAATAACAGCTTTGTTTTCAGGTTCTGTAACACCCGTATAAACAACCAGCGTTACAACGTATTTTTGACCATCTGCAGCACCTGGGTTAATGTTATCTAAAACGGCACCAATGGCTTCTAAAAGCATATCGTCATTCCAATAATTACCACTATTTATCCTTCTATCAAAACTACCAAAGAATCCGACGTTATCAGCAGGTCCTTCATATTTTGTTTCGAACTCACTAGATACGAAAGCAATATCAGCATCAGTAAATGCATATCTTATAGTATTATCTGGAACCCATTTATTACCATCATTTCCAAATTGTAATTCTGTTTTATCTGGTGACCATACTCCGTTAATTACAGAATAAGAGTTTCCTCTGGTTACTGTACTACCATTAAAGAATTTATAAATAACAACTAACTCGTCTTCTTCTTGTGCAAAGTTATAAGGTGCTGTTGAACTTAAAAATCTAGGAATATAATTCTCTGGATCGATTGAACTGCTAAAGTTATTGAACCTACCAGGTCTTCCTGAATCTTCACCCATAGCATCATAATCAGATTTGCTTAAATAGTACACCTTTTCTAAGGCTTCCCAACTAGAACCATCATATTCGTAGTATGCGCCTTTATTATCAACATCGCCTTCAACCCCAATTGTTTTTATTGCGAATGATTCAACTCTCCACCTCGCTGATGTCATATCTGTAGATGTATATTTAAAAGCGATATGAATAGTCTCTCCATCAAAAGCTGAAAAATCAAAATCTTCAGAAAGTGTTAAACTTCCATAAATAGATTTATCAAAAGTAAAAGTAACCCAAGTAGCAGCTGTTGGATCTGTACCTGTTGCATAATTTGTTGAAACTATAATGTCAATTGATTCTTCTGGAGCTCCAAAAAGATCTATTTCTTGATTAATTTGAAATTTTAAGGCCGTTTCACCCGTTAAATCAATTTCAGGAGAAATTAACCAATCCTCGTTAGGAAAAGCACCTCCGTTGAAACCAGATCCTTGGGCATTAGCTGAACCAGCAGTCCATCCTTGATCACCCAAAACATCAATATTTTCAAAATTATCATAGTTAGTAGGAAAAGATGCTTGGTATATGTTAGCTAAACCCACCTCAGGTGTTTCAAAAAACTGATCGTATCTGGCAAGAACTATATCACCGTCTTCTGGCATATCGATTGCAGCATCTAAAATTTCTGGTAGAAAATCATCTGCATCTAGGCTAGGATAAAATGCAGAACCTTGTTCTCCTGTTGCTGCATAATCAGCAAGCCCTAATTGATATACAGTGGCATTTGCATATTCCATTACTTCTTCCAAATCAGAACCAAATTCTAATTCATAGCCAACTAAAACTGAGGAGCCATTTCCCCATTGTGGGTATAAACCTGATAAGAAATCTGGAATTAATTCTTCAGCATCATCAATGGTTTCAAAGAAGTTATCAGCGATACCAATTTCTTCATAATCCTCGTCGGTTAAAGTAATGTTAGCTTCTCCTATAATAGGATTATCTTGTGCATCTAAATCATTATAGATGTCTTCATTAGGGTTACAACCTATTAAGATTGCACCTAAAAATGCTATACAATAAATTATTTTTTTCATTTTCAAAGTTTTTTAAAAATTAATTTTCGCACCAATACTAAATGTTCTACCAAACCCGAAGTACACTAGTGCTGTTTCTGCAATAGAACCAGACCTATCTTGAGCATCAGAAATGTATTCCGTATCAAACACATTATTCATTCTACCTGTTAATGTCGCATCAAAAGATCCAAATTTAAATCCATGGCTTAATGCTAAATCAAATAAACCGTAATTAGGCATTTTCCAAGCTTGGGGAGCATCTGTTGCTAAAGTTGCTGCAATTTCTGCTGCTGCTGCATCAGGGTCAGTTAAATTAGATGTAACCCCTCTATCACTAGGATTAAAATCTGCATAGATATCTGCATAATAATTATAATCTACAATAAGTCTTGTGGTTGGTGTAAGTTTATAATTTAAACCTAAAGCCATGGTGGTTTGAGCTGCATCTGCAACTTTTAACCCTGCTATATGTAAATTAACAGGAGAATCATCTATCTCTACTTGATCCTCATCAAAAATTCGTACATCTTCTATATTATTTTGCCATTTCCAGTCTCCAAAAGATGCCATACCCGTTATGTTCAATTTATCTGTAGCTCTATAAACAAAATCCACTTCGATACCTTGATGCAAAGCATCAACACCTAGGATATTTGCACTCGCTTGTGTTCCATCTGGTTGTTGAAAGAAAGCTGTTTCTGTTCTATCGTTCCAAGATGTTCTGTATAAGTTAACGTTAGCAGATAATTTTTCACCTCTAAAACGGTAACCTAACTCGTAACTTGTTATCTTTTCATTCTCGGCATCTGCATTGATATTATCATTTCTAAAATCTAAAAATACGGAACGGAAATCTGCTGCTCTTTCAAAATAACCTAAATTGGCAAATAAACTATGCTTTTCATCTATTCTATAATTTCCACCACCTTTTATACTGTAACCAAAAAAGTTATACCAATCTGTTACTTGTAGTGGATCTGAATCTAAATAATTAAAATAGTCCTTTCTACGATAAGCGGTGTTTGAAGCTGCCAAAGCAAGAAATGTATTGAATTTTTCATTTACATCATATTCCAACTGACCAAAGACTCCTAACCACCCAACATTGCCATCATTATTAAAACTTACTTTATCACCAACTTGAGCTGCATTGATTAAATTATTTTGATTATTATCATCTAAGTAGTACTGTCCTCCAAGTAAATCTTTCACCTCTCTAAAATGCCTACCTGTATACGATCTCAAATCAACACCTGCCAATAAAACCAAATCGTCTGATAAATCCGTTTTTAATGTAGATAGTAAGCCATACCAAGTATGGTCATTACGATCTGCTGTTAAAATAGTTTCAGAACCATTTGCTCCTAAGGCTTCATTTTCATCAGAAATTTTATCAAAATCTATAGGGCCGTAAAGGCCATCTCTATATTCGCTAGTACCATCTGGATTAATAATGAATTTATCTCTATTTCCCGTACCTCTACCTCCACCGCCTGATCCGAAAGACAGATAAGCAGATGAGTTAATAGATGTTTTTTCGCTTAATGTCCAATAATGATTTAAAGATATTTGAGGTTTATTGTAGAAATTATCTCGTTCAGATGTTATCTGACCATTTTTATAACCCCAATCTGCATTAAACTTTCTACCGCTTTCACTATTTCTGTACGTTTCAATTAATTGTCTGTTTCGTCTTTGACCGTGACTTTGTTTGGAACCAAAAGCAGAAAACGATAATTTATGAGCATCATTTAATTTTTTAGAAATATTTATAAAATACGACACGCCGTTAAATGGTGTTCCATCTACATAACCATTTCCTGTTGTGCTTGCTGCAGAAACTGTTGCGGCCAAACCATTATCCATCAATCCTGTTGAATAGGTTAAACCATATTTTAAGTAACCATCATTAGCTACAGAAGTAATAACATTTCCTCCTGCCTCAACATCTGTAGTTTTAGTTATAATATTGATTGTTCCTCCTATAGATGGTACAGCAACTTTAGAAGCACCAAGACCTCTTTGAACTTGCATCGTGCTTGTAACATCGCCAAGTCCTGCCCAATTAGACCAGAAAACACGACCATTTTCCATGTCGTTGACAGGAATACCGTTAATCATAACTGCAACATTTTGCGAATCAAAACCCCTAAGGTTTATTCTACCATCACCGTAACCACCACCAGCTTTAGTTGCGTAAACACCAGGAGTAGATTTTAAAACTTCAGGAAATTCTTGTGTTCCTAATTTAAGCTCAATATCTGCTGCTTTTATTGTAGAAACTGCAACAGGTGTTTTTCTGTCAACTGCTACAGAAGCAATAATTTGAATTTCTTCAAGACCTACTTGGCTTGAAGTTAGCGTTACATTACCAAGACTCATGTCTCCAGAAAAAGCAATAGTTTTAGAATTATAACCAATGTAGGATATTACAATTTCTCCAGAAGTAGATTTAGTTTTGAAGGTAAAATTACCATCAAAATCTGTAGTAACACCATTAGAAGTCCCTTTCTCAATAACATTAGCTCCGGGAAGTGGGATACTAGTTCCTGCTTCAAGAATTGTACCTGAGATAGTACTTTGTGCCATAACAACTGCTGAAAACAGTATTGCTACGGTAAACATTAAAAAACGCGTAGTTCTTTTCATAATTATTTGTTTGAAATTAGTCGTTGCGAAAATACATATTTATTGGCATTATTTATTATGCGTATGTTAAAATTTTTAACATTGCTTGTTAATAAAAAAGTGCCAGTATTTAACATACTGGCACTTTTTGTAAATATTTGCTAGTTTTTTATGATATTCTCTTGTAATAATTCAGCAAGTTTTGAGTTGAAGAATCGTGTTGGTTATTTTGAACATTGCTAAATTCCTGTAAAATTTTTGATGCCAATTGTTTCCCTAGCTCTACTCCAAATTGATCGTAACTAAAAATATTCCAGATAATACCTTGCACAAATATTTTATGCTCGTACATGGCTATTAATTTTCCTAAACTTTCAGGCGATAGTTTATTTATAAAAATAGTGTTTGTTGGCTTGTTACCTTCAAAGACTTTAAATGGTACAATGTCTGAAGCTGTTCTCTCAGATACAACTTGTTGGTTTGTTTTACCATTTAAAAGTGCTTCTGTTTGTGCTAAAAAGTTTGAGATTAATTTATCTTGATGATCCTGATTGCCATGGAGCGATTTAGTAAAACCTATAAAATCAGCAGGAATCAACTTAGTACCTTGGTGTATTAATTGAAAAAATGCGTGTTGTGAATTTGTTCCTGGCTCTCCCCAAATTAATGTTCCTGTTTCATAATCGACAGGGTTTCCGTTTCTATCAATACTTTTTCCGTTACTTTCCATAATACCTTGTTGCAAATATGTAGCAAATTGATTTAGGTATTGAGAATAAGGTATAACCGCTTCGCTTTCAGCTTTAAAAAAGTTATTATACCAAACACTGATAAGTGCTAAAACTACTGGAATGTTGTTTTTAAAATCTTCGTTTTTAAAATGGGCGTCCATTTTATGCGCCCCTTTAAGTAAGCTATTAAAATGGTTATAACCAACAGCTAAACTAACGGTTAATCCAACAGCGCTCCATAGTGAAAAACGACCACCAACCCAATCCCACATAGGGAAAATATTGTTCTGGTCAATTCCAAAATTTTTAACAGAATCAATATTTGTTGAAACAGCCACAAAATGTTTGGCAATATCAACCTCACTAGCAGACTTTAAAAACCAATCTTTTAAGGTATTCGCATTTGAAAGTGTTTCTTGTGTTGTAAAGGTTTTTGAAACAATAACAAATAAAGTAGTTTCAGAATTTAATTTTTTAATAACCTCATTCACATGATCCCCATCTACATTACTTACAAAATGTGTCGTTAAATGGTTTTTGTAATACTGTAATGAGTCTACTACCATGGCTAGCCCTAAATCTGAACCACCAATACCAATATTAACAATATCAGTAAATGGTTTTCCTGTATATCCTTTTATTTCGCCATTTACTACCTGGTTTGTAAAAGCTTCTATTTTTTGTTTTACTTTATAAACCTCAGGAATTACATTTTCTCCATCAACCTTAACATTATAAGATTCAGGTGCTCTTAATGCTGTGTGTAATACCGCTCTACCCTCCGTTTGGTTTATTATTTCTCCTGAAAACTGACTTTCAATAGCTTCTTTCAGCTTAACCTCATCTGCTAATTCTAGCAAATACTTAAAAGTTTCACTTGTTATTCTGTTTTTTGAAAAATCCACATAAAAGTCATCCCATTTAATGGTGAATTTATTTGCTCTGTCTTTGTCTGCTGCAAACAAATCTTTCATCTGAACATCTTTTACAACTTTAAAATGTGCCTGTAGTTTTTTCCATGAATCGGTTGTGGTAGGATTTATGCTTGGTAATGCCATGAATTAATGGTTAAGTGATATTAGATTATTATTTTGTTTTATTGTTTGTTCTGGCTGGTTTTGTTCTTCAAAAACATCTTCTAAAAAATGAATATTATCTAGGCGAATTTTTATAGGTTCAATAAATTTCAAATATTCAACTTTTAAAGAATCTGAAATAGGTTTTGCTTCTGGTAGTTTTTGTTTAAATGGATCTACCTCTTTCCCGTTTTTCCAAAAACGATAACAAACGTGGGGGCCTCCAGTGTTTCCTGTCATGCCTACCCAACCAATCACATCGCCTTGTTTTACAAACTCACCAACTTTAGACTTGCGTTTCTTCATATGAAGATACTGGGTTTCGTAAGTGGCATTATGTCTAATTTTTACATAATTACCGTTACCACCTCGTCGCCTAGAATCGATAACTGTGCCATTTGCAGTAGCCATAATTGGGGTTCCAATTGGTGCCGCAAAGTCAGTACCTCTATGCGGACGTAATTTAAATCCGTAAACAGCAATACGTCTTTTTAAATTATAGCGCGATGATATTCTACTAAACTTTACTGGTGCTTTTAAAAACGCCCGACGTAAATTTTTAGCATCTTCACTAAAATAATCTATAATACCTTTAGCTGAATCCGTAACAAATTCAAAAGCATAAAAAGGCTCTTTATTATGTTCAAAATAAGCTGCTTTTATGTTATGCACACCTGTATAAATGGTATCATCAATATATTTATCGGTATAAATCACTTTGAATCGATCTCCTTTTTGAAGTCTTCTAAAATCAATGGTCCATGCATAAATATCATCAGCCAATTTATAAGCTAATCTAGGGCTTAGCCCTTGCTCCTCTAGAGTTTGAGAAATACTACTATTAATAACACCTGTAGCTGTTTTTTCAACATACTTAATAGGTTTTCTACTTGTATAGGCATGAATAGAATCTTGAAAATTTATAACCACATATTCTTCTAAACTGGGTTGATAAATAAAACATTTAGGAGTTTCTAAAGAATCTTTGGAACATAAAAGCGTATAAGGCTTACCAATTTGAAGACGTCTTATGTCAAAAGTGTCTTTAGCTTTTTCAGCAATATGGAATATTTTTGGATAGCCAACATGGTTACGCTCTAAAATTTCGCCAAAGCTATCACCTTTTCGAATCGTATCTCTTTTAACAACATAGTCTTGGACATTAAAACCAAATTCAATAATTTCTTTTGGTTCTTCAACAACCTCTACTATATCTTCAACTACAGTTTTTTCATCATCTTTACATCCAAAGATGCTGACTACTAGTAATAAAACTATTAAATATCTGTTCCCCACGTTTCTTTTTCTTTCTTGGTCCATAAATCTGGAAAAAATATTCTCTTTTGATATTTTGGATGCATATATTTCACCCATTCGCTTCCTCCTGTGGCTTCAGCAGTTTCACCACCAATATTTAAATAATGATTAGCCGTATTATAATGTGCTAAAACCCATTTTATATTTACTGTATAATCATAGTGACGCATCGCTTTTATCAAATCTTTATTAGACTGATCTTCTTTAGGCAATGCTTTAAATTTGCTCCACAAGTTGTTGTCTTGATAAAACTTGGTAAATCTAATAAATTCTTCTTTATAGCGTGCTTCAAAAGCCGACAATGTATAGCTTTTTTTACCTGTTTTATAATCCTTCCCTGCTGCTTGCCAATATAAATGTTCAAAGGCGTGTTCGTAAGTAGAATTTCTATCAATAGTATCTCTAAAACGCTTATCTATTAGGTTTATAAGTTCTGTAGATGCAAATTCAATTTTTCTATATTGTGCACTTTGAAAACCACTAGCTGGAGTTAAAGTCGTTCTAAACTTATTGTATTGATTCACATCCATCCCATCTTTCATAATAATAAATGAAGATGTTAACACATCAAAATAACGACTAATGCGCATTAATTTGGTTGTAAATGTGTCTGTATCAATGTTGTTATTCCTTGCTATCTGATCCATCTCAGAAAGCACCATCTTAAATAACAATTCGTTAACCTGATGATACATAATAAATACATTCTCGTCAGGAAAAACGGTGCGTTGCACTTGAAGATTTAACAGGGCGTCTGTATGAATATAATCCCAATAATTTATGGGTTTGCTATGAAGTAAACCTTCTAAATGCACCTCAGCATCTTGGTCTATGGCGTCGTATTTTTCTTTAAGCTTGTTGGTTATCTTAGAGTTCAAAATATCTTAATTATTAACAACTATTTTAAAAGGATGCTTTAGTCCTTTAAAAGCTTCTAAGTCTGCCCTTAAAGACCCAACAGCTAAATCTGCCTTAATGCGTAAAGGTACTTTATTTTTATCTTTAGACACCCATAGTGTTAAACTTTCTTCCTCCTTAAACACACGGCCTGCCATAACATAAGGCCTAAATTTTAAAGACTCTATACTACCAAATTCAGTATCAATGGTTTCTTCTCCAAGATATTTCAATTTAAAACCATAATTCTCTTCATCAAAAAACATATCAATCTTCACTTCATCACCTATTTTCAACTCACTTACATCTAAGTTATTTCGCAAATAGTAAAAGGTAGATACCATGTCTTGTATATTAGGCTTAGTATCAATAACCTTTTTAGTTTTATTTTTTTTATTATTTACATGCGCTTTATGTTTTACTTGGTCAAAATCTATTTCTAAATCTTTAGTGTGCCCGCCTTCATCAATATTTCTAACAAATTTATAAGGTATAATAGAGTCTTTATCAAAATAGCTTTCATACTTATCTTTCACCTTAAAAAACCATTTAATCATACCTGTAGTCCAGCCTTTACCAACTACATGATACACCTCTTTATCATCAATTTTCGCATCCTTTACGGTTAGTGTTGCATTGCCTGCTTTAAGCCAATTACTATAACTCATTTTAAATCTAAACCATTCACCAGAAGTAAACGCCGATTCTTGCTGAGCAAAAGACATCTGCATTGACATTACCGCGATACATATAAGTAGAATTCTTTTCATTTTTCTTTGCGTAATTTCTATGTAGTGTTTGGACGGAAACACAGCAAAATTAAATTTGTTTCTTTTTGCGCCCTTTCAGTTTATTTTTAATCGCTTGATACTAAGGCATCAACTCATAAAAACTAAACAAAAATGACATCAAAAATAATTCAAATTATAAAAATCGTCTGTTTCCGTCCAGACACTATGTAACTCCTAAGCGCTAAATTTTATTGTTTTAAGTAAGAAATTACAATTACTGTTCCAAAAATAAAAATTTAATTGTATTAGCTATGGTAAAGCACGTTATAGTTTGTTAGATTAACAAAAATTAACGGTTTATCTATATTTTTAGGGCGTTACCACAAGGGTCGGGCTTTCGCTACTCAATCTTTTTGCGAAAAAACAAAAAGGATTTCAAACAAACCACTCAATCCCTAACGCAGTGCAGAACTCAATTCACAAACTATCTTCCCAAAAGATTACACAGAGACACACAGAGAACCATAGAGTCTCACAGAGAAATCTCAACATACATTAAAATTTTGATTAAAAACGAGAATTTCAAAAACCGTATAAACCACTCTGTGAATCTCCGTGAAAATTTAAGAAATCTCTGTGTCATAAACTTATAACGTTTTCCAATCCTATACAAAAAAGGACGATTAAGATTTAAAACACTCGAGTTTGAAAGTTGTAATCTTTTCTGGTATCTATTTTTAAACCCTCCTAATTTCGATAAAATCGAAATTGTCCTCCCTTTAAAATAAAAGAGAGGAACAAGTTTATATTAAATTTTTAAAAATAATTTGAAGCAAAATAAATAAATAAATCAACACCAATGCTAACACAAAAAGAGACTCTTCAGGTTTTAAAAACCTGAAGGATCTGAAAACATGCAATATCTACAAGATTATAAGCTAGAGCGTCCCTCTTTTTGCTTGCTCTCGTTCAATAGATTCAAAAAGTGCTTTAAAGTTTCCGGCTCCAAAACCTCTTGCGCCCATACGCTGAATGATTTCAAAAAACAAGGTTGGTCTATCTTCAACAGGTTTTGTAAATATTTGTAACAAATAGCCTTCTTCATCGGCATCAATCATAATTCCTAAATTTTTTAAGGCTTCAATATCTTCTCGCAGTTCATGACTGTGTTCTTCTAAACGACCAGGTACAGCTCTATAATATTCTTCTGGTGGCGTAGATAAAAACTCAATACCTCTTGCTCTTAACGCACTTACCGAAGTAATAATATCATCTGTAGCAACAGCAATATGCTGCACACCTGAACCTTCATAAAAATCAAGATACTCCTCTATTTGTGAGCGTTTTTTACCTTTTGCGGGTTCATTAATTGGAAATTTTATGCGTCCATTACCATTACTCATTACTTTACTCATTAAAGCGGAGTATTCCGTATGTATTTGTTTATCATCAAAAGATAAAAAGTTTTCAAAACCCATAACATCTTCATACCATTTTACCCATATATTCATTTGCCCCCAGCCTACGTTTCCAACCATATGGTCTATAAACTTTAAGCCAATTGGTTCTGGATTATAATCGGATTTCCATGCTTCGAAGCCTGGTAAAAATGCGCCTTTGTAGTTTTTTCGTTCTACAAACATGTGTACGGTTTCGCCGTAGGTATAAATACCTGCTCTTACTACTTCACCATGCTCGTCTTTTTCAACAATTGGTTCCATGTATGATTTGGCACCTCGGTTAGTCGTTTCTTGATATGCTTTTCTTGCATCTTCAACCCACAGTGCAATTACCTTTACACCATCACCGTGCTTTACAATGTGTTCGTTTATTGGCGATTTACTAGAAAGTGGCGTTGTTAATACTAGTTTTATTTTATCTTGTTTGAGCACATAGCTTACCGCATCTTTAGATCCTGTTTCTAAACCTCGATAAGCATAAGATTGAAACCCAAATGCTGTTTTGTAAAAATGTGCCGATTGTTTTGCGTTACCTACATAGAATTCTACATAGTCTGTTCCTAAAAGTGGCAAGAAATCTTGTGCACCTTCAAATATTTTTTCTAAACCGTAGTTTACTGATTTTATGTCTTTCATAATAAAAAGCCCACCCTAACCCTCCCGAAGGGGAGGGAACTCTAATCTGGACGTTGAGAGTTTAGTTTTGATAATGCTATTAGTTAGCAAATATGCTTAGCCCTGATTGAACGGCATGTTTGAGCTCGTTGAGGCACGAAACAGCGAGTAGTGAAAGCAGGAAATAGCTTCTAATAATTTTTATTTTTAATGAACGTTTTGACTAGTAAGCAAGATAATAACCATGATTTTTTTCACGTTACTAATTCTCCTCCTTTGGAGGGGTTAGGGGAGGCTGGCTTCTAACCAAGATTTATAGTAACTTTCATCTGCTATTTTCATAGCTTCTTCTGTAACCATTAATGGTTTAAATGTGTCTACCATAACTGCCAATTCATCGGTTTTTGTTTTACCAATACTGCGTTCTGCGGCTCCGGGGTGAGGACCATGTGGTATTCCTGCCGGATGTAAGGAAATATGCCCCGCATCAACATCATTTCTGCTCATAAAATCGCCATCTACATAATACAACACCTCATCAGCATCTATATTGCTGTGATTATATGGAGCCGGAATAGATTGTGGATGATAGTCATACAAACGCGGGACAAAAGAGCAAATTACAAACGCCGTTGTTTCAAAGGTTTGATGAATTGGTGGTGGTAAATGAATACGCCCAGTTATAGGTTCGAAATCGTGTATTGATAGAGCATACGGATAATTAAACCCGTCGTACCCCACAACATCAAAAGGGTGAGAATCATAAACCATATCGAAAATTTCATCTTTCTTTTTTACTTTAATTAGAAAATCTCCTTTTTCGTTATTTGTTTCTAACTCATACGGGCGACGAATATCGCGTTCGCAAAAAGGGGCGTGTTCTAACATTTGTCCAAACCAATTTCGATACTGTTTTGGTGTGTAAATTGGTGCATGAGATTCTACAATAAATAAACGATTTTCTTCTGTATCAAAATCTATTTTATAAATGATTCCTCTTGGAATAATTAAGTAATCGCCGTATTTAAAATCTAAATTTCCATAAATGGTTCTTAGCTTTCCTGTTCCTTTATGAATAAAAATTATTTCATCGGAATCTGTATTCTTATAAAAATATTCGGTTGTAGATTTTCTTGGTGCCGCTAAAGCTATATGGCAATCTGAATTGGTTAAAACAATTTTTCTGCTTTCTAAAAAATCATCTTCAGGTGCTACTTGAAAGCCACGAAATCTATAAGACTGAATATTATTCGCTTTTGAAATTTTTGGAGCTACACTGTATTGAGAACGAATTGCTTTAACTTGTGTGGGTCTTTGCTCGTGATATGAATTGGTTGACATGCCGTCAAATCCAACTGTGCCAAATAACTGTTCATAATATAAACTGCCATCTGGCTTTCTAAATTGAATATGCCGCTTATGCGGAATATTTCCTAATTTATGGTAAAAAGGCATACTTTTAAATTTAAAAAATGAATATTAAATGCGTTCTTAAGTTAAGCTTAAGTTGTTAAATAACTAGTATTTATAAAGATACAAAAAGTATGCTCATTCAGGATTTCTCTTGATGAGATAGTGAAGATATGATAGTAAATCTTTCCAAAAGAGCTTCATAGTGATACAAATATCGTAATTTTAAGTGAGATGCTGAAATAAATTCAGCATGACAAAATAGTTTTAAAAGATTTCCACCTACGCGGAAATGAAAAAACAATAAAAACTTAAAACCAAAATCCAATATTAAAAAACCAGCTACCTTCTCCTTGTTCTGGCGAATAACTATATTTTGCTTGAATAGGGCCTAAAAACGTTTCAATGGCATAGCCTAAAGCATAGCCTCTGTAATCTGGAAGTGTAAACCACTCACCCGAATCAAAAATATCATTATCTACATTAGCCCAATTCCCTTCAAAAGTGATATGGTGATTTTTAAAAGCCTCAAAATCTGCTATTGCAGAAGCTTTAACATAACTGTTCCCAGTTAAAGAAATAAAATCATAACCTAGAAATGGAATAAAATTGTTTATTAAATTATTGCCATAACCTCCCAAAGCAAAATCGAGTGTTCTATTAGACTTATCACCAAATTTAAAGCCACCGCTGGTTCGAAAATTAAATGCCCATTTATCTGAAACACTAAAAGCATATCCTATATCTGCTTTGGCAATGGAAAATTCTTTAAAATCTGGTACAAAACTAGAAGCAGTCAAATATATATTTAAGTCGCCATTAAAATAAACCCCTTTTTTAGGGAAGTATTTATCATCATAGCTATCAAATTTTAAATTTCCAAAAAGACTTATATAGTCTGTTTTTTCAAATAAAAAGTCTTCATCTGGATTATTTCCTATAATAGTTTCAGAATTTATTTCTAATCGTTTATGCTCAACTCCAGCACTTAAGGCGAAATCTCGTCTAAACAAGGTTTGCAGATAAAACTGATTGGTTTGATCTCTTAATTTTACATCAATCTTGTTTAGCCCCGCAGTCATTATTTGGTCATCATCTAAAACTAATTGCGGGCTTATATTTTTATGAAATTGGTTGTATCTAGATCTTAATCCTATACTCCAATAAAAACCTTTATCAATTAAATACTCAAAATTATAACGCACATCATCACCTAAAATAAGATCTAAAGAGCCAACATCATTTTTAAACAGTAATTGCTTTTTTGTTAAGTTTATTAACGCAGCACTTTTATATAAATTATCATAATGAAGCCCAAGCTTTAAAAACGTATTTACTCGGGTTTCTTTTACAGAAGCTTGTAAATCATATCCGTCTTTATTTGGTGAGTCTTTTAGTTCATATTCAAAAGCATCAAAATTATTTGTAGCTACCAAATTATTCACGCCTTTACTAAAATCTTTATAGCTTATTTTTTCATTGTTCTTTAATTTTAGCTTACCTAATATATAAGCTCTTGTATAGTTTTTATTACCACTTACTTTTATAGTATTAATAGTGATGCTATCAATTGATTTTAAATTTATTTGTTGATTTATATTCGGGGTTTTTGATGCTAAACCTCTTAAAATGTTTAATTTAGACAATGCGGCAAATTTACCAGCTTTAATAATGTTGTTGCCTTGATTAAATGAAACGACATTAAAATCTTTAATATTAGGTTTTATATAAACATCGGTTTTTTCAATTTTTAACTTCATAGCGTTAATAGTTCTGAAGTTATTAATTTGAAATAAAACCTCTGGAGCAGAAGTAAGTTCCTCACGAGTTGCTAATCCATCTTGCACATCAACTCCAATAATAATGTCCATGTCCTTAGCCCTTAATTCGTCAATAGGATAGTTATTGACTACACCGCCATCAATTAAAATTTCATCATTAATAGTCACTGGTTGGAATAAAGAAGGCAAAGCCCCACTTGCCATAATGGACTGCGTTAAATTGCCTTTATCTAAAATAACTTGTCTTCCGTTTTCAATATTTGTTGCAATACAGAAAAAGGGTATTGGTAGTTTGCTAAAATCATCTACGGTATTGACATGAATTAGAAGTTTTAAAAGTAAACCATACGTATTTTGGCCTCTTGACAATGCTGATGGTAATTTAATTTTAAAATCGTTAAATGGAAGTTTTACAGCGTACTTTTCCATATTATCGCGCTCGCTAAAGGCCGTGGAAGATCTTGGTAAATCGTCGTTAATAATATTGTCAAAATCTATATTTTGAAAAATAGAATCTAGTTGCTTTCCTGAATAGCCTGAGGCATATAACGCCCCAATTATAGCGCCCATACTAGTTCCTGCTACATAGTCAATTTTTACACCTAAACTATCCATTACTTTTAAAACACCAATATGCGCTAATCCTTTTGCGCCACCACCGCTTAATACCAAACCTACTTTTGGTTTAGGATTTTCTTGTGCTTTATTTTGCGCTTTCGCGGAAAGTGTAGCTAGTATGAATAGAGTTAGTATGATGGTTTTTTTGTTCAAGGTTTTGTTTTTACTTATTAGGTTTTTAAAATATTGCTGTTTAGAAATGCTTTAAATATTACTGTTATTTGTTTTTACACCCCTAAAGTCCCCTCGAGGGGACAATCGTTCTATTCAACCGAGTGAGTTGTCCCCTTGAGGTGACTTTAGGGGTGTTTTTAAAAATTTACAATTCTTTCTGATTTATTATAATACTTCTATTTTATTTGAACCCTACAAGGTTTTTAAAACCTCGCAGGTTGTTTACTTCTCATGATAATAATTATAAACCTTTTCTGCCCTAGAAACTCCTACAACAGCTTCCAACTCATCTAACTTTGCATTAGCAACACGTTTAGCTGATTTAAAATGCCTTAGCAACTCTACAACCGTTTTTTCGCCAACGCCAGAAATGGTTTCTAGCTCTGTGTTTAATGCTGTTTTACTACGTTTATTCCTGTGATGTTCAATTCCAAAACGGTGTGCTTCATTACGTAATTGCTGTGTGATTTTTAGCGTTTCGCTTTTCTTATCTAAATATAAGGGAATTGGATCGTCTGGGTAAAATAATTCTTCCAAACGTTTTGCAATTCCGATGATGGCTATTTTTCCTCGTAAATTCAACGCATCTAAACTTTTTAATGCCGATGATAGTTGGCCTTTTCCTCCGTCAATAATAATAAGTTGCGGTAAGGGTTGATCCTCTTCAATCAAACGTTTGTAGCGTCTGTAAACCACTTCCTCCATGGATGCGAAATCGTCTGGTCCTTCAACGGTTTTTATATTAAAATGACGGTAATCTTTTTTACTTGGTTTTCCGTTTTTAAATACCACACATGCCGCAACAGGATGTGAGCCTTGTATGTTTGAATTATCAAAACACTCAATATGTCGCGGTTCTTCAGAAAGCCTTAAATCCACCTTCATTTGTGCCATAATTCTGTTGGCGTGTCTATCGGGGTCAACAATTTTCATTTGCTTGAAACGCTCCATTCTAAAATATTTGGCGTTTCTAAGCGATAAATCTAAGATGTGCTTTTTATCGCCTAATTTTGGAACAGTTACTTTTACCTCTTCGCCTAAATCAACTTTAAAAGGGACATATATTTCTTTGGAATTGGAGTTGAAACGTTGCCTTATTTCTGTAATGGCAAGTTGTAATAATTGTAAATCGGTTTCGTCCAATTTCTTTTTAATCTCTAAGGTATGTGAACGAATGATAGAACCATACGATAGTTGTAAAAAGTTAACATAACCATAACTTTCGTCGCTCATAATAGAAAACACATCTACATTACTAATCTTAGGATTTACAATGGTAGATTTTGCTTGATAGTTTTCTAAAACCCCTACTTTTTCTTTTATTTTTTGCGCCTCTTCAAACTGCATGTTTACAGCATACTGTTTCATTTGCGTTTTAAACTGAGACAATGAATCTTTAAAATTACCTTTTAAAATTTCTTTTATGGCTTTGATATTTTCATTGTATTCCGCTTCGGTTTCTAGACCTTCGCAGGCGCCTTTACAATTCCCTAAATGGTATTCTAAACAAACTTTATACTTTCCTGCCTCAACCTTTTCTTTAGATAAATTGAAGTTACAATTTCTTAAACTATACAACCCTTTTATTAAATCTAATAACGTGTGAACCGTCTTTCCGCTTGTGTAAGGTCCAAAATAGTCGCTGCCATCTTTAAAAACACGACGTGTGGAAAATACTCTTGGGAAACGCTCTTTTTTTATGCAAATCCACGGATATGACTTGTCGTCTTTAAGCAACACATTATAACGAGGTCTATGCTTTTTAATTAAGTTATTTTCAAGTAAAAGCGCATCGGTTTCGGTTTCAACCACTATGTGTTTTATGTTAGAAATTTTTTTAACCAGCACTCGGGTTTTACCATTTTCGTGAGTTTTGGTGAAATAAGAACTTACCCGTTTTTTTAAATTTTTTGCTTTCCCTACATAAATAATCGTCCCTTCTTTATCGTAATATTGATAAACTCCGGGTTGATTTGGTAAAGTTTTTAATTGTATCTCTAAATCGGGGGTATCCATTGTTGTAAAGGTAATTATTTTAATGTTTTTGAACCTGAATTTTATAAGGTTTTAGTGCATATTATTAATTTATAAACGAATTAACACCTCCCTTAACCCCTCCTTTTTAGTAGGGAAACTGTTGTGTGAAATTTTAAATGATTTTTATTTTTTGAATTGATTAATTATCTACATTGCGCCGCTTTTAAAAAAAGTAGAACGTTATTAAAACAACACTTAACAACGGATTTAAATTGGTGTTGGCGGACTGGATTGGTTAGGGATTTCTATGGTTTAACCAAGAGAATATTCATAGTTTTTTTGATCCATTCTCAATAAAAGAATAATTGAAAATTCACACCTCCCTTAATCCCTCCTTATTAGGAGGGAAACTGTTGCGTATGAGTTTCCCCTCCTTGGAGGGGATTAAGGGGTGGGTTTTAACAAAATTCTTTAATATCTATTTAAAAATGGTATGCGTAGAAAATCAATTATTTGTTTAGCCAATTATATTGTACTCAGGTTAAAAGCACGCTAAATGTCAACGGACATTACTGCCAACTGCGGACTGTATTGCGTTAGGGATTGCAGTGGATAGCCCACAGCGGAGGCACGGAGCGAGGACTTGTAACGGAAAGCCCGACCCTTGTGGTAACGCCCAAATAATATATAAAATAGATACAAAGTGAAATACGAAGTTATATTTTTGGAAAAACATGTAATATTAACTTAACTTTAAACACGAAAGCTAACTGGTGATTTTTTGTCTTTATGAGTAAGTGATATTTATAAAATGTAGTATGAATATAGTAATTCTGTCTAGAAACCCGCAATTGTACTCTACTGAACGATTTGTTGAAGAAGGCGAGAAACGCGGTCATAAAATTGAAGTTATAGATCCTTTAAAATGTGATATTATTATTGAAAAACAAAAACCTACGATATATTACAACGATCGCTATTTAGATTATGTAGATGCTATTATACCAAGAATTGGCGCATCGGTTACTTTTTTTGGATGTGCTGTTGTTCGTCAATTTGAAATGATGAACGTGTTTACAACCGTAACTTCAGATGCCATTATTCGATCGCGCGATAAATTACGAAGCTTTCAAAGGCTTTCTAAAGTAGGAATTGGGATGCCAAAAACGGTGTTTACAAACTATTCTCGCGATGTAGAAAAAGTAATATCGCATGTTGGCGGAACACCTGTAATTATTAAACTTTTAGAAGGCACACAAGGCTTGGGTGTGGTTTTAGCAGAAACTAAAAATGCTGCAGAATCTGTTCTTGAAGCTTTTAATGGCTTGCAAGCCCGTGCATTGGTGCAAGAATATATTGCGGAAGCTAAAGGTGCCGATTTAAGAGCTTTGGTTGTAGATGGACAAGTTGTGGGCGCAATAAAACGCCAAGGAAAAGAAGGCGAATTTCGTTCAAATTTACACCGTGGTGGTTCTGCAAATATTGTAAAACTTAATCATGATGAATTAAAAGTAGCTATGAATGCGGCTAGGGCCTTAAAATTACCAGTTTGTGGTGTGGATATGTTGCAATCTGCAAGAGGGCCTTTATTATTAGAAGTGAATTCAACTCCTGGTTTAGAAGGTATTGAAACGGCAACAGGTCGTAATATTGCTAAAGCTATTATTTCTTTCATTGAAAAAAACAAACAATAGATGACTCAAGTAAATGATGATGGTTTAACCATTCTGGGCGAATCTATAAAACCTGGAGAAAGCAAAGAAATAAGTTTTGATATAGCAAAACTTCATACGGCTGCCACGGTTAATGTACCTATAATTATCGAGCGTTCTAAAAAACTGGGGCCAACGGTTTTATTTACTGCTGGCATACATGGTGATGAAGTTAATGGTGTTGAAATTGTTAGGCAACTTATTGCTAAAGGCATTAATAAACCTAAATGCGGTACTATTATTTGCATGCCTGTTATTAATATTTTTGGATTCATAAATTTAAAACGCGAATTTCCTGACGGACGCGATTTAAACCGTGTGTTTCCTGGAAGCTCTAAAGGTTCTTTAGCCAGCAGGGTAGCTCACAAATTAATGAACGAAATCATCCCTCATGTAGATTATATTATAGATTTTCACACAGGTGGTTCAGGTAGGTTTAACGCGCCACAATTACGCATTGCAAACGAGAACAAGCAATTAAACAACTTAGCAAAAATATTTGGAGCTCCTTTTGTGTTATACTCCAAAAATGTATCAAAATCGTTTAGATTGTCATGCCATAAATTAGGCAAACCGCTATTACTTTTTGAAGGCGGAAAATCTTTTCATATTGATGACATTGTTACAAATTCTGGCATTAATGGTTCTAAACGTATTTTGCACCACTTAGGCATGTTAAATTCAAAATTTACAGTATCATCACCTAAAAAAGACAGTCTTTTTATTAATGAAAGCAAATGGATTCGTGCTAACTACTCTGGTATGTTTAAGGCCTCTTCTTTTATAGGAACAGCAGTAAAAATAGGAGATGCTTTAGGGAACATTACAGATCCTTACGGAAAACTCAACTATGTTGTGAAAGCTCAAAATGAAGGTTATATTATCAATGTAAATGAATCGCCAATTGTGTATCAAGGTGATGCTTTGTTTCATATTACTACGAAACTAAAGCGTTAATATGCGTCCAGACCCTTCAGGTTTTGAAACATATGTGTTCTCAAGAGTTTTTAAACACTTAAATTATTAGTTTTTCACACCCCTAAAGTCCCCTCCAGGGGACGATCGTCCAATTTAACTGAGTGAGTTGTCCCCTGGAGGGGACTTTAGGGGTGTTTTTTAACATTGTACTTTTTTCTTAAATTAAATGCCATTATTAATTACCTTCAGAACAACAATATTTTTGAAACCTGAAGGGTCTAAAGATAGCATCAAAAATGAATAAAAAAGCATTACGAAAAACATATAAAACGTTTCGTAAAGATTTGTCCGAAAATCAAATTGAAGATTTGAGCTTAGCCATTTCAAATGAGCTCTTAAAACTTCCTATTTGGGGGTATTCTTTTTACCATATTTTTTTAGCGATTGAAGAACAAAAAGAAGTGAATACCAATTATATTTTGAATATCCTTTCTGGTAAAGATAAAAATATTCTGATTTCTAAAAGTGATTTTAAAACTGGAAATATGACGCATTTTCTTTTGACTGATAGCACCTTAATAAAGAAAAATGATTACAATATCCCTGAACCTATTGATGGTATAGAGATTTCAACTGATAAAATTGAAGTCGTTTTTATTCCGCTATTAGCTTTTGATAAAACAGGAAATCGGGTTGGTTATGGCAAAGGGTTTTATGACCGTTTTTTAGCAAACTGTAAACCTGAAACTGTAAAAGTTGGACTATCTTTTTTTGATGCTGAAGATGAAATTAACGATACTCATGAAGGTGATGTGAGGTTGGATTATTGTGTGACGACTGAGCGAGTTTATAAGTTTTAGTTAAGTACAGACAAAAATTTAGAATAGAACTATAAACCACACATATATAACATATTACGTATTTTTCGTTACGTAGACCTCACAGGTTTTTAAAACCTGTGAGGTCTTTGTTATCCTGAAAATTGCAAGTAGTTTATTTCTGAAAATAAATTTTTGTCATGTACTTAAAAGTTTTAGTTATATCTCTTTTTTTGAAAACGCCTTCTTATTAAATACAATAAGCATAATAAAGCCAGTACTTATAGCCATATCGGCGATATTAAAAACAGGATCGAAAAAGCTAAATCGTTTTCCAGCATAAAAAGGAAACCATTCGGGTAAGTCTATTTCAAATAATGGAAAGTGTAACATGTCAACAACTTTACCATGAAGTAAACCATCGTAACCTCCTGTTTCAGGCAGAAAATTAGCCACTTGATTATAACTATCTTCAAACAAAACACCATAAAAAACAGAATCAATAATATTCCCTAGAGCCCCTGAAAAGATTAAAGCAATAGCCACTATTAATATTTTAGGACTCTGTTTTTTTGTGGCATCATACAACCAATACCCAATCCCAAAAATAGCTACAATTCTAAATGACGTTAATATTACTTTGGCTGTCCGATCTGATATAAAAGATACAAAATCACTAATTTTTGTGCCCCAAGCCATACCATCATTTTCAACAAATATAATTTTAAACCAGTTGAAAACATCAACACTTTCTTGTAATACAAAGTTGGTTTTTATATATAGTTTACTAATCTGGTCGATTAGTAAAATAATTAGAATTAGTATAATGGATTTTTTTAGTGACATAACGTTTATTTAAGACCTTTCGACTTTAATCTATGCTGAGCGCAGACGAAGTACGCAAGAGGACAAAACATTTAAATAAAAAACGTCTCAATAATTTTGAGACGTTTCAAATATATAATTTAATATAAAACTATTGCATGTTTTTAGCTTCAATACTTAAGGTAGCATGAGGCACTAATTTTAAACGTTCTTTGTTAATTAGCTTTCCGGTAACACGGCAAACACCAAACGTTTTGTTTTGAATTCTAATTAAAGCATTTTTTAAATCGCGGATAAATTTTTCTTGACGAATGGCTAATTGCGAGTTTGATTCTTTACTCATTACTTGACTACCTTCATCAAAAGCCTTAAACGTTGGTGATGTATCATCAGTACCATTATTATGGTCGTTCATGTAAGCACTTTTTATCAATTCTAAATCGTGTTGTGCTTTATCAATTTTTTCTTGAATTAGCACTTTAAATTCTGCCAATTCTTTGTCTGAAAATCTTACGGTATTGTCACCCATAATTTAATGTTTTTGGATAAATAGTTTGGTATTTACTTCATCAAAAGCAATTTCTATACCATCCTCTAATTTATCTATTATTTCAATTTCGTTTGTTAATGTTTCCGATTTAATATAAGTCATATTTGCATTGACGGCGTTTACAACTTGTTCATCTTTTTGAAAGGTAACATCTATTCTATCTGTAACTTCAAAACCTGAATCTTTACGTAAGTTTTGAATTCTATTTATCAGCTCTCTTGCAATACCTTCTTTTCGTAAATCATCTGTAATTGTTACGTCTAAAGCTACTGTTATAGCTCCTTCATTAGCTACCAACCAACCTTCAATATCTTGCGACGTTATTTCAACATCTGTACGCTCTAAAGTAATACTTTTTCCGTTTACTTCGACGTCTAAAATACCATTTTGTTCGATTTTTTTAATATCGCCAGATGTAAAGTTATTAACTAACTGAGCCACAGCCTTCATGTCTTTTCCAAATCGTGGTCCAAGCACTTTAAAATTTGGTTTTATCTGTTTTACCAAGATATCAGAAGCATCTTCTAAAACTTCAATTTCTTTAACATTAACCTCTGATTTTATAAGGTCTGCAACCGCTAATATTTCGTTTTTTTGAGATTCACTATCAATAGGAATCATTATTTTTCGTAAAGGTTGTCTTACTTTTATTTTTTCTTTAGCTCTTAATGACAACACCAAGGATGATATAATTTGAGCACTTTCCATCTTGTTCTCCAGAGACTTATCAACATAAGTTTTTTCAAAAACAGGAAATTTTGCTAAATGCACACTCTCAAAAACTTCTTTTTTAGTCACCGCATTTAAATCCAAATACAATCTATCCATAAAGAAAGGTGCAATTGGCGCACCCAACTTAGCAATAGTTATCAAACAAGTGTATAGCGTTTGGTATGCTGAAATTTTATCTTGTTGGTAATCACCTTTCCAAAAACGTCTTCTACTTAAACGCACAAACCAGTTACTCACATAATCTTGTGTGAAATCTGAAATAGCTCTAGCGGCTTTAGTAGGCTCATAATCCGCATAAAAAACATCTGCTTTTTGAATTAATGTGTGTAATTCTGAAAGTATCCAACGGTCTATCTCTGGTCTTTCACTTAAAGGAATATCAGCTTCACTATAATTGAAATTATCTAGATTAGCATATAATTGAAAAAAGGAATAGGTATTGTAAAGCGTTCCGAAAAACTTGCGCTTCACTTCTTCAATACCATCTAAATCGAACTTTAAATTATCCCAAGGGTTTGCGTTTGATATCATGTACCAACGTGTAGCATCGGCACCATAATTCTCTAAAGTTTTAAAAGGATCAACAGCATTCCCTAAACGTTTAGACATTTTTTGTCCGTTCTTATCCAACACCAATCCATTAGACACTACATTTTTGTATGCAACCGAATCAAAAACCATAGTTGCAATAGCATGAAGCGTATAAAACCAACCACGGGTTTGATCGACACCTTCTGCAATAAAATCTGCTGGGTATGTGGTTCCTTTATCAATTAAATCTTTGTTTTCAAAGGGGTAATGCCATTGCGCATAAGGCATGGAACCAGAATCGAACCAAACATCAATTAAATCGCTTTCGCGGAACATTTTCTGCCCTGTTGGAGATACTAATACAATTTCATCAACAATATTTTTATGCAAATCGATTTTCGCGTAATTGTCTTCGGAATTGTTTCCAACTTCAAAATCCGCAAAAATATCTGCTTTTAAAACCCCCGCTGAAACGGCGCGTTGCATTTCATCTTTCAACTCTTTAACTGAACCAATACAAATTTCTTCTTTACCATCTTCAGTTCTCCAAATTGGTAACGGAATTCCCCAATACCTTGAACGCGATAAATTCCAATCATTAGCATTTGCTAACCAATTACCAAAACGTCCTGTTCCGGTAGATTTTGGTTTCCAGTTAATGGTTTCGTTAAGTTCAAACATTCTGTCCTTAACATCGGTTACTTTAATAAACCAAGAATCTAACGGGTAATATAAAATTGGTTTATCAGTACGCCAACAATTCGGGTAGCTGTGTTTATATTTTTCAACCTTAAAGGCTTTGTTTTCAATTTTAAGTTTAATAGCGATTTCTACATCAACAGATTTTTCTGGTGCCTCACCATCAGCATAATATTCGTTTTTTACATATTTACCGGCAAACTCTGTAACTTCTGGTCTAAAACGACCTTGTAAATCTACTAACGGTACTAAATTATCATTCTCATCTTTTACCAACAATGGCGGAACTTCCGGCGTTGCTTGTTTTGCAACTAAAGCGTCATCAGCTCCAAAAGTTGGTGCTGTATGTACAATTCCAGTTCCGTCTTCAGTAGTTACGAAATCTCCCGAAATAACTCTAAAGGCATTTTCTGGATTGTCATTTGGTAACACATAATCTAGTAGTTGTTCATATTTTATGCCGACTAAATCGCTTCCCTTACATTCAGTTACAATTAAAAATGGAATTTTTTTATCTTCTATTGAAAAACTACTGAGTTTAGAAACATCCTCTGTTTGTTGATATTTTCCGCTAAATTGTTTACCAACCAAATTTTTTGCAAGAATTACATGAACGGGTTCAAAAGTATACTGATTGTAGGTTGCAACAACAGCATAATCGATTTTAGCACCCACTGTTAGTGCCGTGTTACTTGGTAAGGTCCATGGTGTAGTTGTCCAAGCTAGGAAATACACCTCCCTTGATCCCTCCTCAAGGAGGGAATCGAAACTCTTAGGAAGCGTTTCGTTTATAGCTTTAAATTGAGCAACTATAGTGGTGTCCGTAACATCTTGATAAGTCCCGGGTTGATTTAACTCATGTGAGCTTAAACCTGTTCCAGCTTTAGGCGAATATGGCTGAATCGTATAGCCTTTATACATTAAACTTTTATTGTAAATCTGCTTTAAAAGCCACCAAACAGATTCCATGTATTTGGGCTCGTAAGTAATATATGGGTCATCCATATCTACCCAATAACCCATTTTTTGAGTCAGGTCATTCCAAACATCCGTATAGCGCATTACTGCTTTTCTACAGGCAGCGTTATAATCTTCAACAGAGATGGTTTTACCAATATCTTCTTTAGTAATTCCTAATTCTTTTTCTACACCCAATTCAATAGGCAATCCATGGGTATCCCAACCTGCTTTACGCTTAACTTGGTAGCCTTTCATGGTTTTATAGCGGGGAAAAATATCTTTAATAGCACGTGCTAAAACGTGGTGTACTCCGGGAAGTCCGTTTGCAGAAGGTGGACCTTCATAAAACACATACGGTTCGTTACCTTCTCTAGTAGATACACTTTTTTCAAAGATGTTATTTTCTTGCCAATAGTGTAGTATCTCATTAGCTACATTTGGTAAGTCGAGTCCTTTATATTCAGGAAATTTCATCTGATAATCTTTATTTTTTTTTAAATGGACAGATGTAAAATTTGATTTTAATAATTACAAATTATAATCATCTAATTACCAAAGTTTTCGCGCTCATTTACTCTTGATTCTTATAAGTTCGCGAATTTAATGAATTATCCTCAAAACATTAATTTTAAAACATAAAAAGACTACTCAAAAAAGTAGTCTCTTTAAAATCTTTCTATTTAATGAAGTCTTAATTTACAATTATTTTTTTAGTCAGCACCTCATTTGCTTCTGTTCGCATGCCT